>NZ_JBEUPA010000026.1:0-75359 GCF_040492065.1 Actinomadura sp. NPDC000929
CGGAGCTCTGATGGTCGGCCCGGACGACGAGGTGTTCGCGATGACGTCGAACGGCGGCGTGATCCGTACCACAGCAGGAACCGCTGGTCGTCGCCGAGCCGCTCGTACACGGCGGCGAGGGCCTCGGCTCCACGACCGGCATCGCTCCCGACCCGTTCGCCGAGACGGGCATCGCGTGCGGGCCGGTGCCGTTCCTCGGCATCGCGTGCGGGCCGGTGCCGTTCCTCGGCATGGCGTGCGGGCCGGTGCCGTTCACCATCGCGTGCGGGCCGGTCCCGTCGCCGATGTCGACCGACCACCAGGGGCGCGCGCCGCCGAAGGGCGCCGGGGCGGACTCCGGTCCGGGACCGTCCTCGATGACCTGCGCCGCGTCCAGGTCGTCGCCGGACGGGGAGTCCGGCGTGCCGGACCGAGGTGGTGAATCGGCCATTGCACTCCTGATGGTTCAACTACCGCAAAGGCCCACGGGCCCTACCGGATCGTAACTGCGGCAGGCGCCGCGGCGCCGAAGGATCGCCGTGTCAGCACCCGTGTCAAGAGCGGCCGGGCCGGCCCCCCGCGGAGGTCAGCCCGCCGGGAGCGCGGCCAGCTGCGACTCCAGCCTGCCGATGTCGGACTCCGCCTGGGCGAGCCGGTCGCGGTTCTTCGCCACGACCGCCTCGGGCGCCTTCGCCATGAACGCCTCGTTGCCGAGCTTGCGCCGCGCCTGGTCGACCTCCTTGCGGGCGGCGGCCAGGTCCTTCTCCAGCCGCTTGCGCTCGGCGGCGACGTCGATCACCCCGGCGGTGTCGAGGTGCACCTTCACGTCCTCGACCGGCAGAGACGCCGTCGAGGAGAAGCCGTCCTCCGGCTCGGTGAGGCGCAGCAGCGCACGGATGCCGTCCTCGTGGCCCTGCAGGGCGGAGCCGTTCCACTCGATCCGCGCGGCGACCCGCTGACCGGGCTTGAGGCCCTGGTCGGCGCGGAACCGCCGCACCTCGGTCACCATCCGCTGGAGGGAGCCGACGAGCTCCTCGGCGCCGCCGTCGCGCCGCGCCGGGTCGGCGGCCGGCCACGGCGCGGTGACGACCGTCTCCGCGCCCGTCAGGGACGTCCACAGCTCCTCGGTGACGAACGGGACGACCGGGTGCAGCAGCCGCAGCAGGTTGTCGAAGACCTCGCCGAGCACGCGGCGCGTCGCCTCGGCGCGCTCGTCGGCGAGCTGCACCTTGGCCAGCTCCACGTACCAGTCGCAGACCTCGTCCCACGCGAAGTGGTAGAGCGCCTCGCACGCCTTCGCGAAGTCGAACGCCTCCAGGTGCGCGTCGACCTCGGCGATCACCGCGTGCAGCCGGGACAGCACCCAGGCGTCGACCGTGGAGAGCTCGGCGGGCATGTCGCCGCGGGTGTGCGCGCCGTTGATGAGCGCGAACCGGGTCGCGTTCCACAGCTTGTTGCAGAAGTTGCGCGAGCCCTGCGCCCACTCCTCGGCCACCGGGACGTCGCCGCCCGGGTTCGCGCCGCGCAGCAGCGTGAAGCGGGTGGCGTCGGCGCCGTAGGCGTCGATCCAGTCGAGCGGGTCGATGACGTTCCCGAACGACTTGGACATCTTCTTGCCGAACTGGTCGCGGACCATCCCGTGCAGGGCGATGGTGTCGAACGGCTGGACGCCGTCCATCGCGTACAGCCCGAACATCATCATGCGGGCGACCCAGAAGAACAGGATGTCGTAGCCCGTGACCAGGACGGACGTGGGGTAGAAGCGCTTCAGGTCGGGCGTCTCGTCCGGCCAGCCGAGCGTGGAGAACGGCCACAGCGCGGACGAGAACCACGTGTCGAGGACGTCGGAGTCCTGCGTCCAGCCGGCGGGCGGCTCCTCGTCGGGCCCCGGGCAGACGACCTCGCCGTCCGGCCCGTACCAGACCGGGATCCGGTGCCCCCACCACAGCTGGCGGCTGATGCACCAGTCGTGCATGTTGTCGACCCACTCGAAGTAGCGGGACGCCATCTCCGGCGGGTGGATCTTGACGCGGCCGTCGCGGACGGCGTCGCCCGCGGCCCGCGCCAGCGACTCGACCTTGACGAACCACTGCAGCGACACGCGCGGCTCGACGACCGTGGAGCAGCGCTGGCAGTGCCCGACCGAGTGCTTGTAGGGGCGGACCTCCTTGACGATCCGGCCCTGCTCGCGCAGCGCGGCCACGACCGCCGGGCGGGCCTCGAACCGGTCCAGCCCCGCGAACGGGCCGTGCGCGGTGACGACGCCCCGCTCGTCCATGACCGACAGGGACGGCAGGGAGTGCCGCCGGCCGATCTCGAAGTCGTTCGGGTCGTGCGCGGGGGTCACCTTGACGGCGCCGGTGCCGAACGCGGGGTCGACGTGCTCGTCGGCGACGACGGGGATCCGGCGGCCGGTCAGCGGGAGCTCGATCTCCCGCCCGACCATGTGCGCGTACCGGGCGTCCTCCGGGTGGACGGCCACGGCGGTGTCGCCGAGCATCGTCTCCGCCCGGGTGGTCGCGACGACGATCTCGTCGTCGCCCGACCCGTACCGGATCGACACCAGCTCGCCGTCGACCTCCTCGTGCTCGACCTCGATGTCCGACAGCGCCGTCAGGCAGCGCGGGCACCAGTTGATGATGCGCTCGGCGCGGTAGATCAGGCCGTCGTCGAACAGCCGCTTGAAGATCGTCCGGACGGCGCGGGCGCGGTCGTCGTCCATCGTGAACGCCTCGCGCGTCCAGTCGACGCTGTCGCCGAGGCGGCGCATCTGGCCGAGGATGCGGCCACCGGACTCGGCCTTCCACTGCCAGACCCGCTCGACGAAGTCGGCGCGCCCGAGGTCGTGCCGCGACAGGCCCTCCTTGGCCAGCTCGCGCTCCACCACGTTCTGCGTGGCGATGCCCGCGTGGTCCATGCCCGGCACCCACGCCACCTCGTGGCCCTGCATCCGGCGGCGCCGGACGAGGGTGTCCTGGATGGAGTGGTCGAGGGCGTGGCCCATGTGCAGCGAGCCGGTCACGTTCGGCGGCGGGATCACGATGGAGAAGGCCGGCCGCTCGGGCGCGCGCTCCGGATCGGCGGTGAACAGCCCCGCCGATACCCACCGCTCGTAGAGCCGGCCCTCTACATCGGCCGGCCGGTACTGGGTGGGAAGGTCGACGTCCGCGGCGGCGCCCTGGCCGCGCTCAGTGCTGGGCTGTGTCACGGCTGACGATTCTACGGGGACGCGCGGGGTGGACGGCCCAGGACGGCCGGTCGCGCCGGGGAGATCCGCTCCGGCGGCCCCCGCCGCACCGCTCGCGTCCACGCAGATCACCTTGATCCGGTCGACCGGAACGGCCTTCGGGTCGCCTGTCCGGCGGCCGGGCCGCCTCGCACCGCGTCCGCGAGCGCCGCGCGGAGGGGCGCGCCGCCCGCGGGCATCGGCCTGGCCAGCGTCGTGCGCGGCGCCCGCGACACGCGGCGGGAGGGGTCAGAGAGCGTTTTCCCGCCGCGGTCGGGACACTGGTCACCTGACACCGGGTCGCCTCGCCGGAAAGGGTGGCGGCGAAGTCCCGCGATGGCGGGGCGGAGGGAGAGGGACGGGATGCGAGCGGGACTGGCACGCGCCGCCGTGCTGGCCGGCGCGTTCACAGCGGGGGCCGTGGCGGCACGTGCCGCGACCATCCCCTACCTCCACCGTCTCACCGCCGACCTGCAGCGCTCCCGCGAGCGCATCCTCGCCAGCCGCGAGGAGGAGCGCCGCCGGCTGCGCCACGACCTGCACGACGGGCTCGGGCCGACGCTCGCCAGCCTCGCGATGTCGCTGGACGCCGCCCGCATCACCCTCGCCGGCGAGCCGGAGCGCATGGACCCGCTGCTCGCCGAGGTCCGGGACCGGCTCGCGAACGCCGTCGGGGAGATCCGCGACCTCGCGCACGGGCTGCGGCCCCCCGCGCTGGACGACCTCGGCCTCGTCGCCGCGATCGAGTCGTTCGCCGCCGGCTGCTGCGAGCGGGTGGACGTCCGGTTCGACGGCGAGCCCGCGGGGCTGCCGGCCGCGGTGGAGGTCGCGGCGTACCGGATCGCGCAGGAGGCGCTGACGAACGTCCGGCTGCACGCCCCGGAGAGCACCGTGACGGTCAGGCTGACCCGGGACGCCGACCTTCACCTGATGGTCGCCGACACCGGGCCCGGCCTGCCGGACGCCCTCCGCAACGGGGGCCAGCCGAGGCCGCGCCGCGGCCTGGCCGCGATGAAGGAGTGGGCCGCCGAGGTCGGCGGCAGCTGCGCGATCGCGTCCCGGAACGGCGGCGGGACCGTCGTCACCGTCCGCCTGCCGCTCGCCGCCGCGCGGATCGCCGCCGGGTACCATCGTCCCTCCATCGGAAGAGACGAGCAGCGATGACCGAGACCATCCGGGTGCTCATCACCGACGACCACCCGGTGTTCCGGCAGGGGCTGAAGGGCCTGCTGCAGGCGCTCGGGGTGGAGGTCGTCGGCGAGGCCGAGAACGGCCCGGGCGCGGTGCGGCTCGCGGCCGAGCTGCAGCCGGACGTGGTCATCATGGACCTGCACATGCCCGGCGGCAACGGCATCGAGGCGACCCGCACCATCACCCGCACCAGCCCGCGCATCGGCGTGCTGGTGCTGACGATGTTCCGCGACGACGACTCGGTCTTCGCGGCGATGCGCGCCGGCGCCCGCGGCTACCTGCTGAAGGAGTCGGGCGCGGAGGAGATCGCCCGCGCCGTCAAGGCGGTCGCGGCGGGCGAGGCCATCTACGGCCCGGAGATCGCTCGCCGCGTGCTCACCTACTTCACCGACATGCCCGACCCGCGGCAGGCCGCGTTCCCGCAGCTCACCGAGCGGGAGCGGGAGGTCCTCGAACTGATCGCGCAGGGCCGCAGCAACACCGAGATCGCCGGGACGCTCTACCTCAGCCAGAAGACCGTCCGCAACCACGTCTCGAACATCTTCATGAAGCTGCACGTCGCCGACCGCGCCCAGGCCATCGTCCTGGCCCGCGAGGCCGGCCTCGGCGAGTCCCGCGGCTGACGTCCCCCCGCGGGGGGCGGCGCGGGTCAACCGCCCGCACGGGTCAGGAAGGCCCGCACCCCGGCGCGCCTGGGCAGTCCGGGCACGGGGCGCAGGATGCCCTCGCGCACGGCGAGCGCCGCGGCCTCGGTCCGGCTCGACGTCCGGGTCTTCTGCAGGACGTGCTCGACGTGCTTGTGGATCGTGCGCGGCGACAGGAAGAACTGCTGGGCGATGACGTCGTTGGACATCCCCATCGCCAGGCGCGTCAGGACCTCCACCTCGCGGCCGGTCAGTCCGTACGGCACCACTGCGGGCCGCGCGTGGACGAGCACCGCCCCCGGCAGGCGGACGGGAAGCTCGGGTGAGAGCAGCCCGACGCGGTGCCACGTCCGGTCGAGGGGCCAGAGGGCGCGGAGCCGCCGGCCGCCCGACTCCCGGAACTCCGCGACGACCTCCCGGAAGGCGCGATCCTCCAGCACCTGCGGCCGCTCCCGCTCCGGCACCGGCACGATCCGGTCGCCGGACACGAGGGCGACGCGATCCGAGGGCCGCACCCCGCCGGCGTGGACGGCGCGCCCTGCCACATCCGCCACCGCGGCCAGCGCGGGCATCACGGATGCGAGCAGCCGGCGTCCCCGGGTGTCGAACGCCCCCTGCCGTCCGCTGGAGAGGTGCACGAGGCCCACGTACCGCCCCTGGTGCCGCAGGGCCCCCGTCATGCCGTCCCGGAATCCCGCGGGCTCCACGTGCTCCTCGTAGAACCAGCCGCGGCGGAAGCTCTGGCTCGGCTCCTCGGAGATGGACGGGGGCAGCTCGGCGTTGAGCACGTCGTCGAACCAGGGGGTGCGGGCGAAGTCGACGGCCAGCGAGCGCGCCGTCTCGGCCGTGTAGCCGACCCCGGCGACCTGGCGGTGCTTCCCGTCGAACGGGTCGACCGCGATCAGGGACGCGGCGTCGCCGTCCAGGACCTCGTTCAGCAGGCGCAGCATCTCCCCGCGCGCCCGGGCCGCGTCGGGCTCGTGGACCAGCATCCCGATCTCGGCCGCGAGCGCGACATGCCGATATGTGGGCATGGCACCTCCTGGCCGCGCGCGGTCGGGCAGCGAACCACGACGAGAGCCCCGAATCTATGGCGCGGACGGGCGCCCGGACAAGATCTTCCGGCGTCACGATCCGAAGCCGCGCACGCCCCCCGGCCCCGGGCGGGGACCGCTCCCGCGCCGGCCGGGCGACTCCGCAGTTCTACGGATGTCCCGGACGCCCGGCCCGCGGTCCCATAACGCGACCGGGCCCGCAGGCGGACCTGCGGCGACCGGCACCTCCACTGGGCAAAGCGCTCTCGTCACCGGAAGAGGAACAAGCGATGACCACGGGCTACCTGTACCACGAGATCTTCGGCTGGCATGACACCGGATCGAACGCCGGCCTGTTCGGGGCGGACCCGGCGGCCGGGCTGCAACCGTTCATGCACATGGAGAACGCCGAGACCAAGCGGCGCATCCACGAACTGATCGTCGTGTCCGGGCTCATCGACCGGCTGGAGCGGGTGCGGCCGCGGCACGCCACGGAGGAGGAGATCCTGAAGGTCCACACCCGGGACCATCTGGAGCGGATCAAGACGGAGAGCGGGTGGCCGAAGGGCGGCGACGCCGGCGACGGCTTCAGCCCCTTCGGAAAGGGAGGCCACGAGATCGCGACCCTGGCGGCCGGCGGCGTCATCGCGATGGTCGAGGCGGTCGTCAACGGCGACGTCGCCAACGGGTACGCCCTGGTCCGCCCGCCCGGCCACCACGCCGTCGCGGGCAGCGGCATGGGGTTCTGCGTCTTCGGCAACCTCGCCATCGCCGCCCGGCACGCCCGCGACGTCCTCGGCGTGCGGCGCATCGCGGTCGTCGACTGGGACGTCCACCACGGCAACGGGACGCAGTCGTTCTTCTACGGCGACCCGGACGTGCTCACGATCTCGTTGCACCAGGACAACTGCTTCCCGCCGAACAGCGGCGCGCTCACCGAACGCGGCGACGGCGCCGGCTTCGGGTACGCGCTGAACGTCCCGCTGCCGCCGGGAACCGGCGACGGAGGCTACCTTTACGCCATGGACCAGGTGGTGGCGCCGGCCCTGCGGCGGTTCCGCCCGGATCTCATCCTCGTCGCCTCGGGATTCGACGGCAGCGCGATGGACCCGCTGGCCCGGCAACTGCTCACCTCCGTGGGCTACCGGAGCATGACGCGGCGGCTCATGGACGTCGCCGAGGACGTGTGCTCCGGCCGGATCGCGATGTCGCACGAGGGCGGCTACAACCCGGTGTACGTGCCGTTCTGCGGGCTGGCGGTCATCGAGACCCTGGCCGGCGCCGAGCCCTTCGACGACCCGTTCCTGCCGGTCGTCTCCGGGATGGCGGGCCAGGACCTCCAGCCGCACCAGAAGGCCCTCGTCGACGAGGTCGCGGCGCTGGTCGGCGACATCTCCGGCGGCCCGGCCGCCTAGCGGCACCCGGGCGGGCGCCCGGGCCCCTCCCCTGGCTCAGCGGGCCGCGAAGGCTCCGTGCTCGCTCTCGAAGACGAGTGCCGCGAAGCGTTCTCCGATGAGGCGGTGGGTCTCGGGGGCGGGGTGGACCCCGTCCGGCAGGGGCAGCTCCGCGTAGTCGGCCTCGCCGTAGAGGGCCCGGCCGTCGAGGTAGTGCAGGTGAGGGTCGTCCTGGGCGCGCCGGGCGGCGATGCCGGCCAGCGCGTCCCTGATGACGGTCAGCGTCAGGCGCCCGCTCGCGACCTCCGCCGGGTCTCCGGTGGCCCGGAACCGCAGCCCCGGGCCCTCGGGATCGAGGGCCAGGGGACCCGGCGTGTGCTCCTGGACGGGGCACAGGATCGGCGAGACGAGCAGCAGCGGCGTGTCGGGATGCCCCTCGCGGACGGTGTCGAGGAAGCCGTGCACGGCGGGCCCGAACGCGCGCAGCCGCATCGCGTCGGCGTTCGCGACGTTGATGCCGATCTTGAGGCTGATCAGGTCGGCGGGGGTGTCGCGGATGGCGCGCGCGGTGAACGGGTCGAGCATCGCGTTGCCGCCGAAGCCGAGGTTGACCAGATCCGCCCCGCCCCGGGCGGCGGCCACCGCGGGCCAGGTGGAGGTGGGGCCGGCGGCGGTGGAGCCGTGGCTGATCGAGCTGCCGTGGTGGAGCCACACGGGGCGTCCGGTGTCCGGGACGGGTTCGACGGGGGCGTCGGCGCGCAGGGCGATCAGCTCGGCGGACTCGACCTGCGGCAGCCAGATCTCCACGTCCTTGGCCTCGGCGGCCAGGCCCGCGAACCTGAGGGTGCCCGGCTCGCCCGGCCTGGTGACCGCCTTTTGGGTCGCCATGTCGATGACGGCCAGGTTCCCGCCGGGCACGCTGCCCCGGCCCGCCGGACGCCCGTCCACCACGAGCTCGTAGAGGCCGTCCGGCTGCGGAGGGGCGCCCTCGTAGGCGCGCTTCGTGGGCAGGACGTCCAGTTCCACGGCGGTTGCACGGGTGCGGAACGCCAGCCGCACTCCCGACGGCTGCTCCTCCGTCCTCGCCATGTACTCGTCGTGGAACTGGACGCGGGCGGCGAGGGGCAGCCGGTGCGGCAGCACACCGCGTGCCTTCCGCTCCAGTTCGAGCGCGCCGCGCACGATGCGCATGTCGATGGGAGTGGTGATCCACTCGGTCATGCCTGCCCCCTCATATTCCCTAATAGTATTAGGCAACCACCAAGTTATCCTAGGAACGAGGTTCCCTGGCACGCGCGGCCTCACCGGCGCACGCCTCGGCCGGGCGACGGCGGCAGCCGGCCAAGGGCTGTTAGCCGCGCTAAAGGCACCTTGAGAATTCGGGCGTTGCCGGGCCGGAGCGCCAGATGCCAGCGTGTGAGCGCCGGCGCCCGGGCGGAGTCCGCCGTCAACGGGGCGCGGTCGATGTGGTGCGCTGCGCGCGCGGGCTTCACCACTCCCTGGTCGGCTGCCCTGTTCCTGCGGGTCGGCGTCCCCGCAGCGGCGGGCCCGCCTCACAGGCCCTCACCCCGGTCGGCCGGCGGCTCTATGCGGACCTGCTGCCCGGCAACAGCAGATCCGGCGCGCGGTCCACACCGCGTCGGCGGCCTTCGCGGGGATCAGTCACGTGATGGCTGCTGCGCTCGAAAGCATGTACGGCGAACTC
This sequence comes from Actinomadura sp. NPDC000929, assembly GCF_040492065.1. Lineage (NCBI taxonomy): Bacteria > Bacillati > Actinomycetota > Actinomycetes > Streptosporangiales > Thermomonosporaceae > Actinomadura > Actinomadura sp. NPDC000929. The sequence goes on from NZ_JBEUPA010000026.1 coordinate 9,174, forward strand.
GGGCGGGCCGGTGCGGGCCGCCATGTCCGCGCGTTCCCTAACATGAATAGGCAGTCACCAAGATGCTCTAGGTCCGGAGGTTCCATGGCACGCGTGGGCATCACCGCCGAACGCCTCGCCCGGACGGCGGCGGAGCTGGCCGACGAGATCGGCTTCGACCGGCTCACCGTCTCGGCGGTGGCGCGCAGGCTCGGCGTCAAGGACCCGAGCCTGTACGCGCACATCGAGAACGCGCGGGAGCTGAAAGTGCGGGTCGCCCTGCTGGCCCTGGAGGAACTGGCCGACAGGGTCGCGGGCGCGGTGGCGGGACGTGCGGGCAAGGACGCTCTCGTGGCGTGCGCCGGCGCCTACCGCGCCTACGCCGCCGAGCACCCCGGACGGTACGCCGCGGCCCGCTTCGAACTCGACCCGGAGACGGCGGCGGCGAGCGCCGGGCCCCGGCACGCGGAGATGACGAGGGCGATCCTGCGCGGGTACGACCTTCCCGAACCCGACCAGACCGACGCGGTGCGCTTCCTCGGCAGCGTGTTCCACGGCTACGTGAGCCTGGAGCTGGCGGGCGCCTTCGGCCACACGGCCCGCGCGGCCGACACGTCCTGGGCGTGGGCGCTGGACACCGTCGACTTCGCCCTCAGGAACCACCCGTCCCGCGCGGCCGCAGGACGGCCGCGCCCCTAGCCGGAAACGCCGAGAGCAGCGGTGCCGCGTGGGCGCCCGCTGCTCTCGTGCGGTTCAGATCTCGTGCGGTGTCAGGCCGACTTCTCCCGCGGCTCGCGCTTGGGACGGTCGCGCGGGACGAGGGTCGGGTTGACGTGCTCCAGCACGGCCTCGCGGGTGATGACGACGCGGGCGACGTCCTGCCGGCTCGGCACCTCGTACATCACCGACAGGAGCACCTCCTCCATGATCGCGCGGAGGCCGCGGGCGCCGGTGCCGCGCAGGATGGCCTGGTCGGCGATCGCCTCCAGGGCGTCGTCGGTGAACTCCAGGTCGACCCCGTCGAGCTCGAAGAGGCGGTGGTACTGGCGCACCAGCGCGTTCTTCGGCTCGGTGAGGATGTTGATCAGCGCCTCGCGGTCGAGGTTGTGCACCGAGGTGATCACCGGGAGCCGGCCGATGAACTCGGGGATCATGCCGAACTTCAGCAGGTCCTCGGGCATCACGTCGCCGAGCACCGCCGACGACTCCTCGAAGTCGGACTTGGAGCGGATCTGCGCGCCGAAGCCCATGCCCTGCTTGCCGACCCGGGACTCGACGATCTTCTCAAGGCCGGCGAACGCACCGCCGCAGATGAACAGCACGTTCGTGGTGTCGATCTGGATGAACTCCTGGTGGGGGTGCTTGCGGCCGCCCTGCGGCGGCACGCTGGCGGTGGTGCCCTCCAGGATCTTCAGCAGGGCCTGCTGGACGCCCTCCCCCGACACGTCCCGGGTGATCGACGGGTTCTCGCTCTTACGGGCGATCTTGTCGACCTCGTCGATGTAGATGATCCCGGTCTCGGCCTTCTTGACGTCGTAGTCGGCCGCCTGGATCAGCTTGAGGAGGATGTTCTCGACGTCCTCCCCGACGTAGCCCGCCTCCGTCAGCGCCGTGGCGTCCGCGATGGCGAACGGGACGTTGAGGAGCTTGGCGAGCGTCTGCGCGAGCAGCGTCTTGCCGGATCCGGTGGGACCGAGGAGCAGGATGTTGGACTTGCCCAGCTCGACCAGGTCGTCACGGCCGGTGTCACCCGACTGGATCCGCTTGTAGTGGTTGTAGACGGCGACGGAGAGCGCCTTCTTCGCCGTCTCCTGCCCGATCACATAGGAGTCGAGGAACTCGTAGATCTCCCGTGGTTTGGGCAGGTTGTCCCACTTGAGGTCGGAGGTCTCGGAGAGCTCCTCCTCGATGATCTCGTTGCAGAGATCGATGCACTCGTCGCAGATGTACACGCCCGGACCCGCGATGAGCTTCTTGACCTGCTTCTGGCTCTTCCCGCAGAACGAGCACTTGAGCAGGTCACCACCGTCGCCGATGCGTGCCACCCAACCGTCTCCTTTTCGTGGGGCCGCCAGCCTTGGAGGATGCGGCGCAGCTGGTCTGCGTCCCGGAGGCTCACGACGTCGGGTTCGACGTTACCGCCTCCAGTGGACTTGGAAAGCCCCTCGCCCGGAAGTGTGACGACCGGGCTGGGGGACTCCCTCGTCCTCGTGCCGTCTCAGGACGACACTACCTCGGCCTTCCGCTTCCTGCTGGCGAAGACGTCGTCGATGAGGCCGTAGTCCTTGGCCTCGGCCGCCGTGAGGATCTTGTCGCGCTCGATGTCGCGGCGGACCTCGTCGATGCCCTTGCCGCTGTGCTCGGCCAGGATCGACTCCAGCAGATCGCGGATCCGCATGATCTCGCGGGCCTGGATCTCGATGTCGCTGGACTGGCCGTAGCTGCCCTCGGTCGCGGGCTGGTGGATCAGGATCCGCGAGTTGGGCAGCGCCGCCCGCTTGCCCGGCGTCCCGGCCGCGAGCAGCACCGCCGCGGCGGACGCCGCCTGGCCGATGCACACGGTCTGGATGTCGGGCTTGACGAACTGCATCGTGTCGTAGATCGCCGTCATGGCGGTGAACGAGCCGCCCGGCGAGTTGATGTAGATGCTGATGTCGCGGTCGGGGTCGATCGACTCCAGCGTGATCAGCTGGGCCATCACGTCGTTGGCGGACGCGTCGTCGATCTGCACGCCGAGGAAGATGATCCGCTCTTCGAAGAGCTTGTTGTACGGGTTCATCTCCTTGACCCCGTACGTGGTGCGCTCGACGAACGACGGAATGATGTAGCGGTCGTCGACCGGCTTCGGAGAGCCGCCCGCGTACGCGGCGGGCCGGACCATATCGCTGAAACCGGGTCGGATGAGGTCGCTCACTGTGTGCCTCCGAATCGTTGTGAGGTCGTCAGGAGACGGGGCCCTCGGAGGGCACCTGGTTGGCGCTGAGCACGACGTGGTCGACGAACCCGTAGTCCTTGGCCTCGTCGGCGGTGAACCAGCGGTCCCGGTCGGAGTCGCGCTCGATCTGGTCGAGCTCCTGGCCGGTGTGCTCGGCGATCTTCTCGGCGAGCGTCTTCTTGACGTACAGCATCTGCTCGGCCTGGATCTTGATGTCGGAGGCGGTGCCGCCGATGCCGCCGGACGGCTGGTGCATCATGATCCGCGCGTGCGGCAGGGCGTAGCGCTTGCCCCGGGCGCCCGCGCACAGCAGGAACTGCCCCATCGAGGCGGCCAGGCCCATGCCGACCGTGACGATGTCGTTCGGGACGTACTGCATGATGTCGTAGATCGCCATGCCGGCGGTGACGGAGCCGCCTGGCGAGTTGATGTAGAGCGTGATGTCGCGCCGGCCGTCCTCGGCCGACAGCAGCAGGAGTTCGGCGCAGATGCGGTTGGCGATGTCGTCGTCGACCTGCTGGCCGAGGAAGACGATGCGCTCGCGCAGCAGCCGCTGGAACAGCTGGTCGCCCAGAGGCAACAGGGGCGCCTCGGCGACCCGCGCCTGGATCCGCGACGACTCGTCGAAAGTCGGAGGCATGCTCACCGGGTGTTCCTCCGGTCCTTTTAATCGGTTCGGATGATTGGACATTAACGCGCTCACGGGCCCACTCACGCCCGGGGGCCCGGCTTTTCGCCAGGGGCGTACCCGGCGCGGCCCGGGCGACGCGCGGGTTCCGGACGATCTTCGCCTCGCATCCGGCCCGGCGGACCCCGCTCACGCGCACGCCCCGCACCCGTCGTACGGATGCGGGGCGTGCCCGGTGCCTCGTGGACGTCCAGGAAAAGCTCTAGGCGTCCTTGGTCTTGCCGTCCTGCTCGTCGGCAGCGTCGGCGGCCGGGGTCTCCTCAGCGGCGGCCTCAGCCGTCTCCTCGGGGGCCTCCTCCGGAGCGCCGCCCTCGGCCTGCACGTCGGCGCCGTCCTCGCCGGCGTCCTCGGCCTGGACGGTCTCGCCGTTCAGCTCGCGCTGCACGGCGTCGACGTCGATCTCGTTGCCCGACTCGTCCTTGACCGTGACGTGCTCGACCACGAGGTTCAGCGCCTTGCTGCGCAGGACCTCGGAGACGATCGCCGGGAGCTGGTTGTTCTGCGTCAGGTACTCGGCGAGCTGCTGGGGCTGCACGCCCATCTGCATCGCCTGCGAGACGACGTACTCGCTGAGCTCCTCGTTCTCGACGTTCAGCTCCTCCTGGACGGCGAGCTGGTCGAGCACGAAGCCGCCCTTGACCGCGAGGCGGGCCGCGTCGGCGACCTCGGTGTCGAACTCCTCGGCGGTCTTCTCCTCTTCCTTGAGGTAGTCGTCCTTGGTCATGCCGGCCATCTGGAGCTGCTGCTCCAGCTGCTGGTTGCGGCGGCCGATCTCCTCTTCCACGACCTTCTCGGGAAGCGGGATGTCGACCTTCTCCAGGAGCGCCTCGAGGGCCTTGTCGCGCGCCTCGGACAGCTGCTGCAGCTTCACCTGCCGCCCGAGCCGGACGCGCACGTCCTCGCGCAGCTCCTCGATCGTGTCGAACTCGCTGGCGAGCTGGGCGAACTCGTCGTCGAGGTCGGGCAGGTTCTTGACCTTGACGCTCTGCACGGTGACGGTGATCTCGGCCTCCTCGCCGGCGTGCTCGCCGCCGACCAGGGTGCCGGTGAAGGTCTTGTCCTCGCCCGCGGCGAGGCCGACGATGGCCTCGTCCAGCCCCTCGATCGCGGAGTTGCTGCCGACCTCGTAGGAGTAGCCCGCGGTGGAGGCGTCCTCGATCTCCTCGCCGTCGATCCGCGCGACGAGGTCGATGGTGGCGAAGTCGCCCTCCTCGGCCGCGCGCTCGGCGCCGGTGAGGGAGGCGAAGCGCTCGCGGAGGTTGTCGATGGTCTCGCCGACCTGCTCGTCGGTGACCTCGGCGTCCTCGACGACGACCTCCAGGCCGTCGTAGTCGGGCACCTCGAACTTCGGCCGGATGTCGACCTCGGCGGTGAACGCGAACTGGGTGCCGTCCTCCAGTTCGGTCACCTCGACGTCGGGCTGTCCGAGCACGAAGATCTCGGACTCCTCGACGGCGCGGCCGTACAGCTCGGGAAGCGCGTCGTTGACCGCCTCCTGGAGGACCGCTCCCCGGCCGACGTACTTGTCGATCAGCGGGGCGGGAACCTTGCCGGGCCGGAAGCCCTTGATCCGCACCTGCTGCGAGATCTCCTTGTACGCCTTGTCGAGGTTCGGCTTGAGCTCGTCGAACGGAACCTCGACGGTGAGCTTGACCCGCGTGGGGGTCAGCTCCTCGACATCGGTCTTCACTGGGGTCGGTCTCCTTGATCGGGCGCTGTCTCGGCCGCGGCGTTCGACGCGTTCTCTTCCTCTTTACGTGCGAGCCCTCGGCCTCCACGCAGCGGGCTGCGCCGTGGTGCTCGGCCGGTCAGTCTCTCGGCGGCGCGGGCACGCCGAAATACGGCTCCGCGCCTTCGCGCGGCCAAGTCTATGGGGTCGCGGCCCCGGCTGCGGACATCGGAGGCCCGCAAGCCCGGCGAATCCGAGTCAGCGCCACCGTACGGGCAGTGACATGGAGCACCGGGACCCCCATACTCGTCCGGGATGAACGGGATAGCCGCGGCCTCCAGTGCGACCGGTCTCTACTACCTCGGGTTCGCCGTGTTCAAGCTCGCGGCGGACCGGATGCCCCCCGTCCGGGGCAACCGCATCCCGCACATGGTGTGGACGATCGTGAGCAACTGGGTCTTCCTGATCGCGCTCGGGATCGTGCTCGGCGGCCTCGGCCTGCAGATCCTCGCGCTGCGCAACCTGCCGCTGTCCACCGCCGTACCGATCTTCATGTCGGGCATCGTGCCGCTGCTGCTGATCGCGCTGGTCTTCTTCGGCGAGCGGCTGACCCCGCGCGAGTGGCTCAGCCTGGTGCTGATCGGCGGGGCGATCCTGCTGCTGACCGCGTCGCTGCGGGGAGACGAGCCGATCGGCTCGGCCGACGCGCCGCTGTGGAAGATCGCCGCGGTGGTCGCCCCCGCGGTGCTGGTGCCGGTGCTGATCCTGGTCCTCGGCGACCACCGGCCCGACGGCCGGCACGCCCGCCCGGTGACCGGCATCGCCTACGGTCTGAGCTCGGGCTTCCCGGTCGGCACCGCCGAGCTGGCGATCAAAGGGTGGAGCGACGACGCGCACGCCACGAGCCCGCGCATCGCCGCGACGCCGTGGCCGTACCTGACGGTGCTGGCCGCGGCCATCGGGTTCGGGATCATGGTCATGGCGTTCCAGCGCTGCCGGGTCTCGATCGTGGCCACCGTGATGACCGTGAGCGCCAAGACCTACCTGCTGGTCATGGGCACGTTCCTGTACGCGGAGCCGTGGCCGCAGGACGCGGCGCACTCGGCGATGCGGCTGGGCGCGCTGGCGCTGGGCGCGGTCGCCGTCCTGCAGTTCCCCCGGCACCGGCCGATTCCGGACGAGCCCGACGGCTCCTCCGCGGAGGGCGCCGACGCGGTGGACCCGTTCGGCACGGCGGTCGGCGGGCCGGCGCTGGGCGGCCCGAGGCTCGGCCAGGCGTACCGGCACGCTCCGCAGGTGCCGCGGCAGCGTTCCCCGTACGCGCAGGACCCGCTCGGCGAGGGTTCCCGCGCCCGGCCCGAGGCCCCTCCCCCCGAGGCGGCGCCGCAGCCGCGGCGTCCCGTCCGCCCGCGGCGCCCGACCGAGACGGGCTCGGACGGTCGCTGGCGCGGCTTCGGCGACGACTGAACGGCGCCCCGCCGCCGAGCGGGGGACGCCGTTCAACGCTGTCGCCGGGTGTCAGCGCTTCTTGCCGGAGCGGCCCTTGTCCTTGCTGGGGAGGCCCTTGTCCAGGCCGGCGCGCCGGAGCGCGTCGGCCATGGCGCCGCCCCCGGAGAAGTCGCCGCCTCCCTGGCCGCCGCGGCGCTGCCCGCCGCGCTGGTTCCGGCCGCGCTGGTCCTGACCCCGCTGGCCCTGGCCCCGCTGCTCCTGGCCCCGCTGCTCCTGACCGCGCTGCCCCGGGCCCCGCTGGCCCTGGCCGCGCCGGTCCTGACCGCCGCGTCCCGGACGCGCGCCGCCCTCGCGCTGCTCGCGCTGCTCGCCGCGCCGACCGCCGCCGCCCTGCTGGTCGCGGCCCGGCTCGTCGTCCAGGCGCAGCGTGAGCGAGATGCGCTTGCGCTGCAGGTCGACGTCGAGGACCTTCACCCGGACGATGTCGCCGGGCTTGACGACCTCGCGGGGGTCGGAGACGAACTTGTCCGACATCGCGGAGATGTGCACGAGCCCGTCCTGGTGGACGCCGACGTCCACGAACGCGCCGAACGCGGCGACGTTGGTGACGACGCCCTCCAGGAGCATGCCGGGTTCGAGGTCGGCGAGCTTGTCGACGCCCTCCTTGAACGTGGCGGTCCGGAACGCCGGGCGCGGGTCGCGGCCGGGCTTCTCCAGCTCGGCGAGGATGTCGGTGACGGTCGGCAGCCCGAAGGTGTCGTCGACGAACTCCGCCGGCCTGAGCGAGCGCAGGACGGCGGTGTTGCCGACGAGGGACTTGATGTCCGTGCCCGCGGAGTCCAGGATCCGGCGGACGACCGGATAGGACTCGGGGTGCACGCTGGAGGCGTCGAGCGGGTCGTCCCCGCCGGGGATGCGCAGGAAGCCCGCGCACTGCTCGAACGCCTTCGGGCCGAGCCGCGGGACCCCCTTCAGCCCGGCGCGGCTGCGGAAGGGGCCGTTGGCGTCGCGGTGCGCGACGATGTTGTCGGCGAGGCCCTCGCCGATGCCCGACACACGGGTGAGCAGCGGCGCGGACGCGGTGTTGACGTCGACGCCGACGGCGTTCACGCAGTCCTCGACGACGGCGTCGAGGGAGCGCGACAGCTTCACCTCGGACACGTCGTGCTGGTACTGGCCGACGCCGATCGACTTGGGGTCGATCTTGACCAGCTCGGCGAGCGGGTCCTGCAGGCGGCGGGCGATGGACACCGCGCCGCGCAGCGAGACGTCCATGCCGGGCAGCTCGCGGCCCGCGTACTCCGACGCCGAGTACACCGACGCGCCCGCCTCCGACACCATGACCTTGGTCAGCTCGAGGTCGGGATGCCGGGCGATCAGGTCGGCGGCGAGCTTGTCGGTCTCGCGGGAGGCGGTGCCGTTGCCGATCGAGACCAGGTCGACCCGGTGCTCGCGGGCCAGCCGGGCGAGCGTCTCGATCGACTCGTCCCACCTGCGGCGCGGCTCGTGCGGGAAGATCGTGTCGGTCGCGACGACCTTGCCGGTCGCGTCCACGACGGCGACCTTGACGCCGGTGCGCAGGCCCGGGTCGAGGCCCATGGTCGTGCGGGTGCCGGCGGGCGCGGCGAGCAGCAGGTCGCGCAGGTTGGCGGCGAACACGCGGACCGCCTCGTCCTCGGCCTCCTGCCGCAGCCGGGTGCGCAGGTCGATGCCGAGGTGGACGAGGATCCGGGTGCGCCAGGCCCACCGGACCGCGTCCGACAGCCACTTGTCGGCGGGACGCCCCTGGTCGGCGATCGCGAACCGGCGGGCGATCTCCACCTCGTAGGAGCTGCGCGCGGCCGGGTCCTCCCCCGCCTCCTCGGGTTCCAGGTCGAGGTCGAGGACCTCCTCCTTCTCCCCCCGGAACAGCGCGAGGACGCGGTGCGAGGGCAGCTTCGCGAACGGCTCGGCGAAGTCGAAGTAGTCGGAGAACTTGGCGCCCGACTCCTGCTTGCCGTCCCGCACGCGCGAGACCATGCGCCCCCGGTTCCACATCCGCTCGCGCAGGGCGCCGATGAGGTCGGCGTCCTCGGCGAAGCGCTCGACCAGGATGGCGCGGGCGCCCTCCAGCGCGGCGGCCGCGTCGGCGACGCCCTTCTCTTCGTCCACGAACGCCGCGGCCTCGGCCTGCGGGTCGCGGGACGGGTCGCCGAGCAGCATCTCGGCGAGCGGTTCGAGCCCGGCCTCGCGGGCGATCTGGGCCTTCGTCCGCCGCTTCGGCTTGTACGGGAGGTAGATGTCCTCCAGCCGCGCCTTGGAGTCGGCCGTGATGATCTGCGCTCGCAGCTCGTCGGTGAGCTTGCCCTGCGACTCGACCGATTCCAGGATCGCGGCGCGGCGCTCGTCCAGCTCGCGCAGGTAGCGCAGCCGCTCCTCCAGCGCGCGGAGCTGGGCGTCGTCGAGCGCGCCGGTCGCCTCCTTGCGGTAGCGGGCGATGAACGGGACGGTCGCCCCGCCGTCGAGCAGGTCCACCGCGACCCGCACCTGCCCCTCGCGGACGCCGATCTCCTCGGCGATGCGCTCGGTGATGGGCCGCAGGGCGGGCCCGGGGCCCTGGCCGTCGGACGTCTGGCTGATGGTCGCTGTCACAGCTTGAATTCGCTTTCTCCCCTGAGTGTCGCCTGTGCATTGTCCAGGGAACGGGGCCGGTTGTCTTGTCACGCTCGAATGACGGTAGGCCTAACCCCACCGCATCGGTCACGAAGAGGGGGTCTAGCACCACCGAGCCGCGAGGGGCGAACGATGACAATGGTGGAGGTCCCACGGCGAACCCTTGGAGGAACGGTGAGTGAGCTACTGCGCGGGTACGGGCGGCGCGCCCTCGCCTGTTTCGGGCGGGCGGTCGTCCAGATCGTGCTGGCGTACGCGGTGAACCTGCCCTTGTTCATCGTGACCGTGCTGTCGATCGCGTTCATCCCGCTGGGGTTCGGGGTCGTCCTGGCTCCGGTGATGTTCCAGGCGATCCGGACGGTCGCCAACCAGCAGCGCGCGTGGGCGGCCGGGTGGTCGGGGGTGCGGATCCCCGTCCCGTACCGGGCGGAGCCGGCCGGGGCGGGCGTGTTCGGCCGGCTGAAGTGGGTCCTCGCCGATCCGGCCTCGTGGCGCGACCTGCTGTGGACGCTCCTGAACGTGCCGGTCGCGCTCGTCCTCGGCGTCCTCGCGGGCGGCCTGACGCTCTACGGGCTGGAGGGCGTGTTCGTGGCGCCGTGGGTGTCGCTGCTCACCGACTACGGCTGGGGTCCCTTCTGGCCGCTGAGCGACTGGGGCGTCATCGGCTTCGTCGGCACCATCGTGCTGGGCGCGGCGCTGACGGCGGTGTCCGTCCCGCTGGGGCCGCTGTTCCTGAAGGCGCACGCCCGGTTCTGCCAGTCCCTGCTCGCGCCGACGCGGGACGCGCTGGCCGAGCGCGTCGAGCGGCTCACCGAGACGCGCTCGGAGGCGGTGGACGCCTCGGCGGCCGAGCTGCGCCGCATCGAGCGCGACCTGCACGACGGCGCGCAGGCCCGGCTGGTCGCGCTGAGCATGAACATCGGCCTCGCCGAGGAGATGATGAAGCACGATCCCGAGACGGCGCAGAAGCTCCTGGCCGAGGCCCGCGAGGCGAGCGGGACGGCGCTGACGGAGCTGCGCGACCTGGTCCGGGGCATCCATCCGCCGGTCCTGGCCGAGCGGGGCCTCGACGGCGCGGTGCGCGCCCTCGCCCTCACCCTGCCGCTGCCCGTCGACGTCCGGATCGACCTGCCCGGGCGCGGGGACGCCCCGGTGGAGTCGGCGGCGTACTTCGCGGTCGCGGAGATGCTCGCCAACGTGGTCAAGCACTCGGCCGCGCGGCGCGCCTGGGTGCAGATCGAGCACCCCGGGGACCGGCTGATCATGATCATCGGTGACGACGGGACCGGCGGCGCCGACCCGGGGGCCGGGAGCGGAATGCGCGGTATCGAGCGCAGGCTGGCGGCGTTCGATGGGACGATGGCGGTGACGAGCCCGGTCGGCGGGCCGACCATCGTGACCATGGAGCTGCCGTGCGCGTTGTCATCGCCGAGGACCTCGCCCTCCTCCGGGACGGGCTGATCCGCCTGCTGGAGGCGTTCGGGTTCGAGGTCGTCGAGGCGGTCGACAACGGGCCGTCCCTGCTGAGGGCGCTGACCACGCACCGCCCGGACGTGGCGGTCGTGGACGTCCGGCTCCCGCCGACGTTCACCGACGAGGGGCTCAGGGCCGCGCTGGACGCGCGCAAGGAGATCCCGGGCCTGCCGGTCCTCGTGCTGTCGCAGCACGTGGAGCAGCTGTACGCGCGGGAGCTGCTGTCCGACAGCACGGGCGGCATCGGCTACCTGCTGAAGGACCGCGTGTCGGACGTCAAGGTCTTCGTGGAGGCGGTGCGCCGGGTCGCGGGCGGCGGCACCGCGCTCGACCCCGACGTGGTGGCCCAGCTGCTCACCCGGCACGCCCGCGAGGAGCCGCTGCAGCAGCTCACTCCCCGCGAGCGCGAGGTGCTCGGGCTGATGGCGGAGGGCCGCTCGAACGCCGCGATCGCCGCGAAGCTGTTCGTGACCGAGAAGGCGATCAGCAAGCACACCAACAGCATCTTCGGCAAGCTCGGGCTGCCGCAGTCCGAGGACGACAACCGCCGCGTCCTCGCCGTCCTGGCCTACCTGGGCGCCTGATCCCCGCCGCCTCCGGTCACGCGGCCCAGGGCGGGACGATCCGCTCGTCCCCCTGGGGCGCGATGGCGCACCGGGTCTCGTCCACCAGGGCTTCGGGGTCGTAGGCGAGGCAGCCCGCGTGGGCGGCGACGACGGCGGTGAAGCCGGTGTCCCCGGCCGTGATCTGGCGGGGCGCGTCGGCGGGCAGGACGACGGTGTCGCCGGCGCCCGCCTCCAGCTTGCGGCCGTCCAGATCGACGGTGGCGTCGCCGTCGAGGAACGTCCACACCTGCTCGGTGTCGAACGCGTGCAGCGGACCGGTCTTGCCCGGCGTCCCCTTCACGCGCCAGACCGCGATCCCCTCGGTGCCGCCCTGGGTCGGAGTGGCGGCCGTGGTCATCACGCCGTTCGGCGTCTCGGTCCGGCGGCTCTCGGCGTTGCGGATGAGCGTCATGGTTCCCCGTCCCCTAAGTTAGACAATGTGGTTGTCCATATAGTCAACGAGGTTGTCTTTCGTGTCAAGTGACGGCGGGCCGCGGGACGCGCCCGGATTCGAGCTGCCGCTGCGGCTCTTCCTGGCGTTCCGCCTGATCATCGACGAGCTGCACGCCGAGCTGGCCCGGCAGGGGCATCCGGACCTGCGCCCGATGCACGGCTTCGTCTTCCAGGCCATCGGACCGGACGGCACGACGGCGGTCGAGCTCGGCCGCCGGCTCGGGGTGTCCAAGCAGGCCGCGGGCAAGATGGTGGAGTCGCTGGAGCGGGCGGGCTACCTGGAGCGCGGCGCCGACCCCCGGGACGCGCGCCGCAAGATCGTCCGGCTGACCGCGCGGGGGGTCGACTCCCTCGTCCGGTCCGAGCGGATCTTCGAGCGGATCCGGGGCGACTGGGTCCGGACGCTGGGCGCCGACCGCATGCGGGCCCTGGAGGACGATCTCCGCCGGATGACGTCCGCGGACCTGTGGCGGCTCGACATGCCGGGGTGGTTCGGCGCGTCCTGATTTTTCTGCGCGCCCGGTGACCGTATGAGTCCAGGCAGTCGCTTAGACCACTCGTTCCGGCGTCCGCGGGTCTCCCGCGAGCCCTTGTCGGCGCCGTTCGGCGCGGTTACGATCGGCCCAATTCTTAGGAAACTTTCCTAAGAGTTGGCGGGGATTCCTGTTTGCTTCGGGGGCCGAACCGAACGGAGAACCATGTCACGACCGGGCGGACGGCGGGCCATCGCGCTCGCCGGCGCAGCGACACTCGCGGCGGCCTCGGCCCTGCTCACGGCGCCCCCGGCGTCGTCGGCGCAGGCGGTCACCGCCACCTGCAAGAAGACCTCCGACTGGGGCACCGGCTTCGACGGCAACTGCACCATCACCAACGGCACCGGCTCGGCGATCAGCAGCTGGAAGCTGGAGGCGGACCTGCCGTCCGGGACGTCCGTCGGCAACGTCTGGAACGCGACCAAGACCGTCTCCGGGAACCACTACACGTTCGCCAACACCGGCTGGAACGGCACGATCGCCGCGGGCGCGAGCACCAGCTTCGGGTTCGGCGGCACCGGTTCCGGCTGGTTCACCGGCTGCACGATCAACGGCGCGACCTGCGACGGCTCCACACCCCCCGAGAAGGACACCGAGGCCCCCTCGGCCCCGTCCGGCCTCCGCTCCACCGGCAAGACCGCCACCAGCGTGTCGCTGGCGTGGACCGCCTCGACCGACAACGTCGGCGTCACCGGCTACGACGTCTACAACGGCTCCGCCAAGGCGGCGTCGGTGACCGGCACCAGCACGACCGTCGGCGGGCTCTCGGCCAAGACCGCCTACACCTTCACCGTCAAGGCCAAGGACGCCGCCGGGAACACCTCCCCCGCGTCGGCGCCGGTGTCGGTCACCACCGACGAGGGCGGCGGCAACCCCGGAGGCGGCGGGAAGAAGGTCGTCGGCTACTTCACCGACTGGGGCGTCTACCAGCGCAACTACCACGTCAAGAACGTCGAGACGAGCGGCTCGGCCGCCAAGCTGACGCACATCAACTACGCGTTCGGCAACGTGACGGGCGGCCGGTGCGCGATCGGCGACTCCTACGCCGACTACGACAAGGCCTACACCGCCGACCAGAGCGTCGACGGCGTCGCCGACAACTGGGACCAGCCGCTGCGCGGCAACTTCAACCAGCTGCGCAAGCTGAAGAAGCTGCACCCGGACCTGAAGGTGCTGTGGTCGTTCGGCGGCTGGACCTGGTCCGGAGGCTTCGGCCAGGCCGCCCAGAACCCCGCCGCGTTCGCCGAGTCCTGCTACAACCTGGTCGAGGACCCGCGCTGGGCCGACGTGTTCGACGGCATCGACATCGACTGGGAGTACCCGAACGCCTGCGGGCTGACCTGCGACACCAGCGGGCCGGACGCGTTCAGGAAGCTGATGGCCGCGGTCCGCGCCAAGTTCGGGTCCGGCAACCTCGTGACCGCCGCGATCACCGCGGACGCGAGCGCCGGCGGCAAGATGGACGTCACCGACTACGGAGGCGCCGCCCAGTACGTCGACTGGTACAACCCCATGACCTACGACTACTTCGGCGCCTGGGACGCCAAGGGGCCGACGGCGCCGCACTCGCCGCTCACGTCCTACCCGGGCATCCCGCACGAGGGCTTCAACAGCACCGACACGATCTCCAAGCTCAGGGCCAAGGGCGTGCCGGCGAGCAAGCTGCTGCTCGGCATCGGCTTCTACGGCCGCGGCTGGACGGGCGTCACCCAGTCCGAGCCGGGCGGCGCCGCGACCGGCGCCGCGCCCGGCACCTACGAGGCCGGCATCGAGGACTACAAGGTCCTGAAGGGCAAGTGCCCCGCCACGAGCACGGTCGCCGGAACCGCGTACGGCAAGTGCGGCAGCGAATGGTGGAGCTACGACACCCCGTCGACCATCCGCGGGAAGATGGGCTTCGCCGGCGACCAGGGTCTCGGCGGCGCCTTCTTCTGGGAACTCAGCGGCGACACGACGGGCGGTGAGCTGATCACCGCGATCAAGAGCGGTCTCGGCTGAGCTGTTCGCAGAAGGGGTACTCCCAGCCCCCTCAGACAGCCGAGACTTCGGGCCCCTGACCAACCGGACGCCGGTCAGGGGCCCGCTCCTTGCTCAGAGCAGGGACTGGCCTCCGTCCACCGTGAGGATCTCGCCGTTCATGTAGGTGTTGGCCATGAGGAACAGGGCGGCGGAGGCGGCCTCCTCGGCCGCCCCGAACCGTCCGAGCGGCATGGACCCGCCCGCCTCGGCCATCGCCGCGTCGCCCTCCGCGCCGGAGGCGGCTCCGTAGGCCGTCCGCAGCAGAGGGGTGTCGAAGGCCCCGAACCGGATCGCGTTGACCCGCAGGCGTGCGGGCGCGTACTCGACGGCGAGCGCACGGGTGAGCGTCTCGACGGCGCCGCCCGCCGCCACCGGCGCGGACATCCCCGGACGGGGACGCGTCACGAGGATGCCCGAGGTCAGCGTGATCGACCCGCCCGGGGGCATCCGGCGGGCGGCGGCGCGCGCGACGGCGAGCACCGCCCACGCCGGTCCCTCGACGGCGTCCCGCACGACGTCCCGGGTGAGCCCGGTGAGCGGCCCCATGCCGACAGGGCGCCCGGCCGTCACCAGCACGTGGTCGACGGTGCCGGCGCGCTCGAAGACCTCCTCCACCGCGTTCTCGTCCGTGACGTCGGCGGCCGCTCCCAGCACCTGGGCCGCGGTCCCGGCCGCGGCCACGCGCGCCACGGCGGCGTCCAGCCGGGTCCTGTCGCGGCTCGCGAGCACGATCCGCGCACCGGCCGAGGCGAGCAGCTCCCCCGCGGCCAGGCCGATGCCGGAGCTGCCCCCGAGGATCACCGCCGTGCGGCCGGCGAGGCTCGCCGGGAGCGGTGAGCGGGCCGGGACGGGCGCTTCGGTCGTGGTCATACGTCCTCCACAAAATAAACCATCTGGTTGTTTTAGAATGCTCCCCGGACCGGCCGAAGTCAACCGGGTGGTTTAATCCGC
This sequence comes from Actinomadura sp. NPDC000929, assembly GCF_040492065.1. NCBI lineage: Bacteria > Bacillati > Actinomycetota > Actinomycetes > Streptosporangiales > Thermomonosporaceae > Actinomadura > Actinomadura sp. NPDC000929. The sequence goes on from NZ_JBEUPA010000026.1 coordinate 24,580, forward strand.
GTATGGGCTACGACGCGGAGGCGACCCGCCGGCGGATCTTCCAGGCCGCCACCGCCGAGTTCGCCGCGCGCGGGCTCGCGGGCGCCCGGATCGATCGCATCGCCACCGAGGCACGGGCCAACAAGCAGGCCATCTACCTGTACTTCGGCGGCAAGGAGAAGCTGTTCGGCGCCGTGGTGCGCGCGAAGATGGCGGAGATCGGCAACGCGTCCGACATCGATCCGGACGGCCTGGCGGACTCCGTGGGCCGGCTGTTCGACTGGTACAGGGAGCACCCGGAGCTGGTCAGGCTGCTTCTGTGGGAGGCTCTGGAGACCTCGGGCCAGGTGCAGGGCGAGGCGGAGCGCCGCGAGGAGTTCCGGCGCAAGGCCGCGCGCTTCACGGAGCACGGCGGCGGCGGACCCGCGGACCCGGACCGCACGCGGGCCGTCCAGGACCTGATGTTCACCGTGTTCGGCCTCATCGCGTGGAACTTCGCCGTCCCGCAGTTGCGCCGGGTGATCCTGGACGAGGAGGACGACGCCGCCACCTTCGCGCGCCGCCGCGCGTCGGTCATGGAGGCGGCGCGGGTACTCGCCCAATCACACGGGTTCGGCTGAGCGGGTTCGACGACATTGGGAGCTTCCTTGCAGAACTGGACGCCGCGTCAGGTCCAGGCCGAGCCGACCGCCGCGCTCCTCGGCTTCCTCTCATGATCACGGCGGTGCTGTTCGACCTGGACGGGACGCTCCTCGACCACGAGGACGCCGCGCGCCGGGCCGTCGTCGGGATGTTCCCGGACGAGGACCCGGCGCCCCTCGCCGCGCGCTGGGCGGAGCTCACCGACCAGGCGGTCGACCGGTACCTGGCGGGCGAGCTGAGCTTCGCCGAGCAGCGCCGCCTCCGGATCGTCACCCTCGCCCGGGAGCTCGGCCTCGGCGACTGGGACGACGCCCGCGCCGACGCGTGGCTCACCGGGTACGTGGCCCGCTACCAGGCGGCCTGGCGCCCGTTCCCGGACGCCGGGCCGGCGCTCGACGCCCTCGCGGCGCGCGGCCTGCGGCTCGGGGTGATCACCAACGGGGACGCCGCCCAGCAGCGCCTGAAGGTCGAGCGGATCGGGTTCGCCGCCCGGCTCCCGGTCGTCGTCGCCTCCAGCGAGGCGGGCGCCGCCAAGCCCGCCGCCGGGATCTTCCTGACGGCCTGCGCGGCCCTCGGCGCCGAACCGCACGCGGCCGCCTACGTCGGGGACCGGCTCGTCGTCGACGCGCAGGGCGCCGCCGCCGCGGGCCTCACCGGCGTGTGGCTCGACCGGTCCGGCGGCCCGTCCCCCGGCCCCCTGGACGTCGCGCGCATCACGACGCTGGACGCGCTCCCGTCCCTGCTCCGGGGCTGATGCGGCGTCGTCTCCGCGGAGCCGGGTCAGCCGTCCTGCAGGACCGCCTCGATCTCCAGGACGATCTGGATCTTGTCGCTCAGCGCGAGCCCGCCGCCCGCCAGGGTCGTCGCCTCGCCCACGCCGAACTCCAGGCGGCTGAGCTCGCCCGTCGCGGTGAACCCGGAGCGGGCGCCCTTGGACGGGTCGTCCTGCCGGAACGGGTCGGGACCGAAGCCGCCGATCTCCAGCCGGAGCGGGACCTGCCGGGTGACGCCGCGCAGCGACAGCTCGCCGTCCAGCACGAAGTCCTCGCCGTCGCGGCGCACGCCGGTCGAGCGGTAGGTCATGGCGGGGTGCTCGGCGACGTCCAGGAAGTCGGCCGACCTGACGTGCTCGTCGCGCTGCGCGTTGCCGGTGTCGACCGACGCCAGGTCGATCGTCGCGGTCACCGACGAGTCGAGGGGGTCGGCGCCGGTCACGATCGTCCCCTCGAACGTCCCGAAACGGCCGCGGACCCGGCTGACCATCAGGTGCCGGACGGTGAAGCCGACCCCGGAGTGCAGGGGGTCGATGGTCCAGGTCCCGGCGACGTAGCCGGGGATCTCGACAAGCTGGGCCGTCATGGTGTCTCCTACGGTTATGGAAGGTAAGGCAGTTCCTTTCGGGAACCGCTTCCATGGTGCGGACAACCCGTTATCCGGCACAAGAAGGCACTTTTTTCTGCCCCGGTCACCTGGAGGGAACCAATGGAGCACACCGCCGTCGGCTGCCGCGCCCGCGAGATCCTCGACCGCATCGGCGACAAGTGGTCGCTGCAGGTCATCGCGGTGCTCGGCGAGCACACCAAGCGGTTCACCGAGCTGCGGCGCGAGATCGACGGCATCAGCCAGCGGATGCTCACCGTCACGCTGCGCGGCCTGGAGCGCGACGGCATCGTCACCCGGACCGTCTACCCCGTGGTCCCGCCCCGCGTGGAGTACTCGCTCACCCCGCTGGGCGCGACGCTGATGGACGCGGCCGGCACCTTCGTCGCCTGGGCCGAGGACCACCTCGGCCAGATCGACGCCGCCCGCGCCGAGTACGACGCCCGCCAAATGGACGTGCAGGCGGAGGACGCCCGGCGGTAACGTGGATGGCGATGGTCATTCACGAGGTGGGACGGCGAGCTAGCCGCGCCGAGCTGGGGAACGTGCAGACGTGCCCGGCCCGGCTCGGCGGTGTGCGCCGTCATCCCATCGACCTCGTGAGGCCGTCCCATGCGCTCGACTGACATCCGTTCGACCTTCCTGGGCTTCTTCCAGGAGCGCGACCACCGCGTCGTGCCGTCCAGCCCGCTGATCCCGTCCGATCCCACGCTGCTGCTGGCGAACGCGGGCATGAACCAGTTCAAGCCGTACTTCCTCGACGAGACCACGCCCGAGCACCCGCGCGCCGTGTCCGTGCAGAAGTGCGCGCGCACGTCCGACATCGAGAACGTGGGCCGCACCACGCGGCACGCGACGTTCTTCGAGATGCTCGGCAACTTCTCCTTCGGCGACTACTTCAAGGCGGAGGCGATCGCCTGGGCGTGGGAACTGCTCACCCGCCACTACAACCTCGACCCGCGACGCCTCTGGGTCACCGTGTACCTGGACGACGACGAAGCCGTCCGGCTCTGGCGGCGCGTGGGTGTCCCCTCCGAGCGGATCCAGCGGCTCGGCATGGAGGACAACTACTGGTCGATGGGCATCCCCGGCCCCTGCGGGCCGTCCTCCGAACTGCACTACGACAGGGGGCCGTCCTTCGGCCGCGAAGGCGGACCCGCGGTGGACGGCGAGCGGTACCAGGAGCTCTGGAACCTCGTCTTCATGCAGAACCTCCGTGGCGAGGGCTCCGGCAAAGACGATTACCCGATTCTCGGCGAGCTCCCTGCACGGAACATCGACACGGGGCTCGGTCTCGACCGGCTCGCGGCGGTGCTGCAAGACGTGGACACCGTCTGCGAGACGGATCTGCTTGCGCCGACGTTCCGGCTCGTCCAGGACATGGCGGGCCGCGCCTACCCGGGCCGCGACGGCGAGGACTCCATGTCCTTCCGAGTCGTCGCGGAACACTCCCGCTCGGTCGCGTTCCTCATCGCGGACGGCGTCATGCCCGCCCGCGACGGCCGCGGCTACGTCCTGCGCCGCCTGATGCGCCGCGCGATCCGGCACGCGCGCAGGCTCGGCATCGACGGCCCCGCCCTGCCCGCGCTGACCTCCAGCGTCGTCGGCAACCTCGGCGACGCCTGGCCGGAGCTCTCCCGGCGCTCCGAGCTCATCGAGCAGGTCGTCCGGGCCGAAGAGGAGGCGTTCGAGCGGACGCTGCGCCAGGGCTCCCAGCTCCTCGACGCGGCGATCGGCCGCGCCACCACCGCCATCTCCGGACGGACGGCCTTCGAACTGCACGACACCTACGGCTTCCCGATCGACCTCACGGTCGACGCGGCGCGCTCGGCCGGCCTCACGGTCGACGAGGACGCGTTCGCCGAGCTCCTCGACGAGCAGCGCCGCCAGGCCCACCGCGCCGGGCAGGGCCGCAAGGGCGGCGCGGTCGCGCGGCAGGACCTCTACCGCCGCGTCGCCGCGGCGCACGGCCTCACCGACTTCGTCGGCCACACGTCCGAAACAGCGGAAACACAGATCGGCGCCCTCCTCGGCCCGGACGGCGAGGTGCCCACCGCGACCAGGGGCGACGAGCTGGAGGTGATCCTGACCCGCAGCCCGTTCTACGCGGAGTCGGGCGGCCAGGTCGGCGACACGGGCACGATCCGCACGTCCGGCGCGACCCTGGAGGTCGTCGACACCCGCCCGGGACTGGACGGTCTGCACGTCCACACCGTCCGCATCGTGGACGGCGAAATCCGTCCCGGCGACGACGCCGAAGCGATCGTGGACGCGGACCGCCGCGCGGCCACCGCCCGCTCGCACAGCGCGACCCACGTCCTGCACGCGATGCTGCGCCGCACCCTCGGCGACCACGCGGCGCAGCAGGGCTCCCGCGTGGAGCCCGGACGCCTGCGCTTCGACTTCGCGCACTTCTCCCCCGTCGACACGGACCGCGTCCAGACCCTCGTCAACGACTACCTCCTGGACGACCCCGAGGTGCGCGTCTGGGAGGCGACCCGGGCGGAGGCGGAGCGCGCGGGCGCGATCGCCCTGTTCGGCGAGCGGTATGGCGACGACGTCCGCATCGTGGACATCGGGGACGCCTCCCGCGAACTCTGCGGCGGCACCCACGTCGGCCACGGCTCGCAGGCGGGCCCCGTCCACATCGTCGGCGAGTCCTCCATCGGCACGGGCCTACGCCGCATCGAGGCCCTCACCGGCGCCGACGCCCTCCGCCACCACGACCGCACCGCGCTGCTGCTGAAGGAGCTCGCGGCGCTGCTGAACGTCCGTCCCGACCAAGCCCCGGACCGCCTCCGGCAACGCCTGGAAACACTCGCGGAGACCCAGCGCCGCCTGGAGGAGCTGCACCGCGCCGAACTCGACCGGCACACCGACCGCCTGGCGTCCCTCGCCGAGCCCGTCCCCGGCGGCTGGCTGGTGGCGCACACCGTCCCCGGCCTGACCGGCGCGGACCTGCGCACCATCGCGACCGGCGTCCTCACCCGCCGCGACCAGCGCGGCCTCGTCGTCCTCGGCACCGAGTCGGACGGCAAGGCGGTCCTCGTCGCGGCGGCCGGGGCGTCCACCGGAGTCCAGGCGCGCGACCTGCTGACCCGAGCGGCCCGCGAGGTCGGCGGCGGCGCGGGCGGCAAGGGCCCGCTGGCGAACGCGGGCGGCCGCCGTCCCGAGAACCTCCCCAAGGCGATCACCACCGCGGCAACGGAGGCCCGCACCCTTCTGGCGACCCAGACGTGACCCCCGCGGCGTCCGCACACCCAGTGCGGGCGCCGCGTCCAACGGTGGCGGCCGGCACGGCGCTGTCGATGCGCGAATCGCGGGCACGTCCAGCCGTCAGAAGACGGGCTTGGGCACCAGGACGACGCGCCAGCCGTCCGGGTCCGCGTAAGTCAGAGCGCCGTTCTCGGTCCAATAGGGGTTCTCCGCCGGCACCGGTTCGTGCCCGGCCGCCGCGAGCCGTTCGACCACATCGCGCATCTGCACCTCGCCCGCGAAGTACAGCACGAGCAGATTGTCGCCGGTGGGCGCCGGGCACGGGCTCCCGTCGGCGTGCGAGGTGAACTCCAGGTGGTAGTCGGTGCCGGGCAGACCGAGCATCACGCCGTCATAACCGGCGTGGCCGGTGAACCGGGAGAGCTCGGGCAGGCCCAAGTGGTCCCTATAAAACGTGACCACCTCGTCCAGCCTGTCTGTAGGCCGCGCAATCCGAACCTGGACCACCCCAAGCCCGTCCGGCCATGCTTGCGTCTCCGTGGCCATGCCCATAACGGTACACCCCGTCCCGAATTATGAACCGATGGTCCCCCATGCCTTGCGGCGCCGTTCGCGTCGCATCGCCTACACGACCGGCGGGACAGCGATGCGCGGACGGCGTTCAATGGAAACATGGAAATCGTGATCATCATCTATCTGTTGATCCTTCCCGCCCTGATCTACAACTTCATGAAAAGGAGACGCCTCCGGCGCACAGGGATACACACTCGGCCATAGTGGTCCGCCACGTCGAAAGGCGGGGAGCGAAGACCACTTACGAATTTCCGGTGATCGCCTTCTTCGACGAGCCGGGGAAAAGATTCGAGTTCATTCCGCCCGAGCCGAGACCCGCATCGCCGAAGGCAAGGCAGGCGCCCGGACAACGCCTACGCGCTCGCCGCCCATGTCACGCCGTACTTCGGGGAAACGAAGGCCCATGATCTGCGTTGTGAGCACGAGCGCGTCGTCGCGACTTGGCCGTCTTCAACTCACTGAGCAAGATGCGCGTCTTCGCCCGCAGCTCTTGTCACGATCCCTGTTTCGCCTCGCCGCATGCATGAGCCGAAATGTCCCGACCTCCCCAGCCAAGAGGCAGCGGCGATGCGCGGTCGGCCCGGTCCGCCGCCCCCGCAGCCGAGGTACGAGGCGTAGGTGACGACCCCCGCTCCGCCCCCGCCCCCGCCTTTGTCGGCATGAGGCCGGAGCTGCGGGCCGCAGCGCACCTAACGGGACTTGCGGCCCCTGCGACGGTCAAGCCAAGCGAGGAAAGCCTGAGAGGCCCTGATCGAAAAAGAAGGGTCTCCGCCACCCTGCAGCGACTGCGCTCCGATGAATTTCGCGTTGGGATCCTGGCGTCGTTCATACTCGGCGTTGGTCTGTCCAGGAATGCGCTTCTTAGGTGCGGTCATCGTGGCTCCAACCGTCGTGGCGGATCTCGCCTCATGGCGCGAGCCGCGGTCTCGACAGTCAGACGCATTGTTCCCCCTCCGGTTGCCCCAACGAGGTGACTACGGCTACCGACCGCAGCCCTCGCATCAGCGCCTTGGGATCCGGTCGACTGACTTTCAGCGCGCAGTCGAGCCGCAACAGCGTGCAGCGCAAAGGCTCGCGACGTTGCCCCCTAGGCGGCTGAGCCCCGCACCAGCACGGCTCCGACCTCGCACGATGCACCGCCACCGAGCGAACATCCCGACGGTGCGCAGAACGGGACGCGGACGCCGTGCTTGCGTTCGAGCGCGCTCGAACTCCTAGCGTCACCGGCATGACATCTCAACCAGGCACTCAGCGGACATGGATCATCACCGGCGCGTCGGCGGGCTTCGGCCGTGCCATCGCCGAGTGCGCGATCGGGCGGGGCGACAACGTGGTGCTGGCCGTGCGGCGGCCCGGGTCGGTGGCCGACCTCGCGGACGCCCACCGCGACCAGGTGCTGGTCGCCGAGCTCGACGTGCGTGACACCGGGCGCGCCGGGGACGTCGTACGGGCGGCGGTCGACCGGTTCGGGCGGGTGGACGTGCTGGTGAACAACGCCGGCCGCGGGGTCGTCGGCGCGGCCGAGGAGGTCGGCGACGAGGAGCTCCGCGCGTCTTTGGAACTGCACCTTCTGGGGCCGGCGGCGCTCGTGCGGGCCGTCCTGCCGCACTTCCGCGAGCAGGGGTCGGGCACGATCGTGCAGATGAGCAGCCAGGGCGGGCGCATCTCCTTCCCTGGCGTCGGCGCGTACTCGGCCGGCAAGTTCGCGCTCGAAGGCTGGTCGGAGGCGCTGGCCGGAGAGGTCGCGCCGTTCGGGGTCCGGGTGATGATCGTCGAGCCGAGCCGGTTCCGCACCTCGTTCAACGCGCCCGACGTGCTCGGGGTCGCCGACGCCAGCGCCGCGTACACCGGGCTCCTGGGGGCCGTCCGCAACGACATGGCGGGCGCCGACGGGGTTCAGGAGGGCGATCCGGTACGGGCGGCGGAGATCATCGTGGACCTGGTCGCCGGTGACGAGTTGCCGCTGCGCCTTCCGCTCGGGCGTGAGGCGGTCGAGCGCATCGGAAGGTCCTACCGGCAGAACCTGGAGGAGCTCGAACGCTGGGCCCCTACCGCGCGTGCCGCCGACTTCCCCGGCGCCGCCGCATCCGCCCGGCCGATCTAGAGTGTGGCCATGGCCACGGACGATCTGATGTCGAGGGCGCTCGCCGCCCTCGACGAGGTCGACGGCCCGATGTCGGTCGAGGTGATCCACCGCCTCGTCGACGTCGGCGCCGCCACCGACCCCATGACCATCACGGAGGTCGCCGACCTGCTCGACATGTCGCCGCACACGCTGCGCTACTACGAGCGGATCGGGCTGGTCGAGGTGGCCCGCGACGCCAGCGGCCACCGCAGCTACGACGCGGCGGCGGTCCGGAGACTGGTGTTCCTGACCCGCATGCGCCTGTCCGGGATGGCCATGCGCGACCTCCAGCACTACATGCGGCTGGCAGACGAGGGCGACGACACCGTCCCCGAGCGCCTTGACCTGCTACTCGAACACCGCGACACGATCCGCCGCCAGCTCAAGGAGCTGACCCTGTCGCTGGCGGCAACCGAATTCAAAATCGCCACCTACGGCGGCCACACCAGCCCCACGTCAACGGAGAAGACCTGACCCGTCGGCACCGAACCACGCCGAACGGGACCACCGCGCCCAGTCAGCACGGTCACCTCGTCCTCATCACTTGGGGCGGAGGCATCGGCTCGACCCGGACGTCAATCGACGCCGACGGCCCCCACTCACGGACCCGGCAGATGATCGGCCCGGACGTACCGAAGGCCCAGCTACGCCGGGGGGGTTGGAGACACGTCCGGGAGCCGGACCTTCCACGTCGAGGACGCAAGATCCGTCACCGTGCTGATCTCCGTCAGGGACGGTCAGAGCGTGATCGCGAAGGTTCACAGTTGAACCAAGATCGCGCTCAGACGTGCCAGATCCCAGTGACAAATGATCTTCGGAAGGGCGATCAAGATCGCCTCATAGGGCTCTGACCTGGAGAAATGAGAGAGCGGGCGACGGGAATCGAACCCGCGTAGCCAGTTTGGAAGCGGCAGTTGAACACCTCTCGGAGATCGCCCCCGACCCACTAAACTGCAGGTCAGAGGCTGTTTCGTATGCCATCCTGTGCTCGCCGATGTCGCTCGGATTTCCATGATCCAGTGACAAATGAGTGACAAATGATCTTCGGGGGATCATGGGTTTCACACGCAAGCGCAAGGGGCCCGAGGGCACCCGATACCAAGCGCTTTATGACGACGCTCGGGGTGTCCGCCAGACGGCCGGCACCTTCGGCACCCGCAAGGAGGCCGACCGCGCCTGGCAACGAGCCGAGTCCCGCATCGCCGAGGGCAAAGCGGGCGACCCCCGCCGAGCCCGCCAGACCTTCCGCACCTACGTAGAGGAACGCTGGTTTCCGAACCACCGCATCGAGGCATCGACCCGCCAGGACTACGCCTACGCCCTCGCATCACACGTCATGCCGTACTTCGCGGACATGAAGCTGCAGGACATCACCTCAGAGACCGTCCGCGAGTGGATCACGCACCTCAAGAAACAGGGCGCCTCCGCCTACCGCATCAAGTACTGCAAGACGGCGATCCTCAACGCCATCTTCACCACCGCCGTCAACGACGGCGTCCTCGTCTACCACCCAAGCCGCGGCGTGAAGACCGACCCCGTCCCCGAAAAGCCGCGCCAGATCATCACAGCCGACCAGTTCGCCCGCATCTACGAGGCCCTTCCGGACGCGACCGCCCAACTCCTCGTCGAGACGGACATAGAAAGCGGCCTCCGCTGGGGCGAGCTGACCGAACTCCGCGTCAAGGACCTCGACTTCGCCACCGGCATCCTCACCGTCAGCCGCTCCGTGGTCGAACTCGTCCCCAAGTTCCACCCCGAAGGCCGCCGCTTCCTGGTGAAGGACTACCCCAAGGGCAAGCGCTGGCGCCGCTTCAAAATCAGCCCCCAGATCGTCGCCAAGCTCAAGGCCCACGTAGAGGCCAACAACCTCGTCCCCGACGACCTCTTCTTCAGCCGCCACCGAGCCGAGCCGCCCAACCTCGAACTCCTAGACCCCGACGCCCTCACCTTCGAAGCCCCGAACGGCCGCACCTACACCCACGGAACGACCACCGCCTACAGCCTCGGCAAGTGCAAATGCCACCACTGCCGAGCTGCCTACGCCGCCTACCGGGCCGAGCGCCGCGCCCAGGGCAAGGACAACCCCCGCAAGCCCCGCGTCATCGACGACGACCCCCACATCTCCGCGAACTGGTTCCGCACCCGCTGCTGGCACCCGACCCGAGCCGCCGCCGACCTCGGATGGTCACCCCGCATCCATGACCTCCGCCACGCCCACGCCTCCTGGCTCCTGGCCGGCGGTGCCGACCTCCAGGTCGTCAAAGAACGCCTCGGCCACCGCAAGATCTCCACAACCGAGCGCTACCTCCACACCCTCCCCACCGCCGACGAAACCGCCTTGGAGGCCCTAGCCAAGATCCGCGCAACCCAGGCCAGCCAGGACGCACCCGCAGACCTCGAAGCCCAACTCGCCGAAGCCCAAGCAAAGATCACCCAACTACAGGCCGTACTAGCCGACCAGTTGATCGCCCAGCACACCGAAACAAGACCAAACCTGCGCTCCGTGTAGCGCGCCTCAGGATGGATCCGGGAGCGGAGGAGTTGACATGATGGCGTCCACGTACTCGGAGGCCGAGGATCTCGCGAGTGAGGCCGCGAGCCTGTCTTGTCGTCCCGCAGCGAGGAAATGGGTCAGGCCAAGCCCACTAGCTTGTACGTGAGTTCTGCCCCTCTCGCCGGGACAGTCGGCTCCTACCATTGGTAGGATTGAGTCGTGGACGCCAAGCGAACTGCCGCCAACCAGCCTCTTCGTGTCGCGAAGCGCCGCAAGGCCGCGAGTGGGCACAGCGCGACCGAGAAGTTGTCGGCCACCATCCGCCGCGGCCGCAAGGCCGAGATCCGTGAACAAGCCCGCAAGCTGGGCCTGTCTGATTCCGCCTACGTTGATGAAGCGATCGCGGCCAAACTCCAACTCGACGCCCTCGCCGAGTTCGTTGACGAACTGGAAGAACAGCACGGGCCGTTCAGCGAGGACGAGATCCAGGCCGCCCTCGCAGCCTGGCCGTCTGCGCAAGATCAGTGAGCGCCGCTCGAGGCCGTCGGGCTGCCAGGCTTGGCGGGATCCTGGTACTCGACAACGACGCCATCAATAAGGCGGCCACCGACCGCAACGTTGCGATCTTCTTCGCTGCTGCGCTGCGCAAGCAGGCACGCTTGGTCACGTCCAGTGTCGTGCTGACGGAGATCCTGCGCGGCTCCGACCGGGACACGAAGCTGAACCATGTGCTGTCCAGCACCAGAACGGTCGTTGAGCCTGTCACCGAGGACCTCGCACGCGCCGCCGGGAAGCTGATCGGGGACGCTGGGTTCGACTCGACGGAGGTTGTTGACGCTCTGGTCGCCGCGACGGCTCACATGTACGCCGACCGTGCGGAGGCGGCAGGGCAACAGCCTGATGTGCTGATCTTGACCGCCGACTCCACACATCTACCGGGGCTGGCCGGTGATCGAAAGGGAGTAAGGGTGCAGAACGTGAAGGACATTCGCCGGCCTGCGTGAGCGCGGGCTGGCGGTGAGGCTGAGAATCAGCCTCCGGACGCCTGGCGAGGTGGCGCCTCGCTGCACGGCGGCAATTCCGCGAGGCTGAGGACGGCGGCGCAGCCGTACTGCAAACCCGAGTCCGACGTGATCGTCGGGACTGCCGACAGAGGTCTGTGCAGACTAAGGGCTCTTTCGTCTCTGTCGCTCTTTTGGTGGTAGTGGAGGGTGAGGCCCCTATCCGAGGAGGATGCGGTGGCGGAGGAGGCGGAAGCCCGCTACGACTGCCTCTTGATCCTGCGTTGTCCGCGGCGAGGATCAGGAGTGCGGGCCGGCGCCCTGGTCGGCCTTGTCGGCCAAGATGAGCAGCCCGGTGGCCGTCAGTGTTCGGAAGTCGCCCCAGATCCAGGCCGCTGTCAGGTCGTGGACCGAGTCGCGCAGCGGTCCCGACACCCACGGCACGGTCCCGTCCGGTGCGGCGATGACCTGGCGGGTCATGCCGCGGCGGCGGTGCTTTCCCGATTTGGTAGGGCCGGTCGGCGGCGACCCGGTCGATCGAGATCAGGGTGCCGCCCAGCACCAGGCGGGCCAGCCCGGCTTTGACTGCTCTGGCCAAGGCGGAGCCGAGTCTGGGCGCTCGGGCGGCGAGCAGGTCGACGGTCTCGTTGGCATAGCGCCACGCGGTGCCGGTGAATACTCCAAATCCGGCACCCAGCTCGGTGCAGGGAAGCACGGTACAAAAGCATGTGAGGTCTCTGGTGGGCGTGGGGGTTGGGAGAGATCGACCGTTCTACCAGGGAATTCTTGACATCCGAAGCTGCGCACGCTGTCCATGATCATGCTGTGACCAGCACACGGAACGGCTGCTGAAAAATGCTCATTGTGGTTCACCGCGACCGGCGGCCAATTGAGGTGGTGAGTGCCAAGCGGTGATGGTAAGAATAAAGTTGAGGCTGGCTGTGCTCATCGATAGTTAACGAACGCAGGGTGTGGTGAGCATTCTCGTGGAGGGGCCGGCTTGGAGCTCAAGAGGGCTTCCGCCGGCGGCAGGGCGATTCCCCTTGTCGGTTGAGTCGCACGTGCTGAACATGGTGGATCGACTCGTCCCAGGCGTGACCACGGTGACTCCGCACGCGCGCTACTACGCCGTACACGCCCTGGTCGCGCACGAGGCGGTAGGGCGGGGTCTCTCTGACAACGGCACGCAGGAACTGCTGCGCCGTGTCGAGGTGGCGCTCGCCGTGGTGTCGACCCATCACGATCACGAAGTCAGGCTGCCCAAGGCACATGGACAGGATGCTTTGGCGGGAGTGAGTCCGGTCGTGCTCGCAGAGGCTGCCCAACCGGGCAAAGGCGGTTACAGCAGTTCTCCGTGGGGGTTCTGGAGGCCGTACTCGGCTTCAGAGAGAGCTTTGGGGATCCTCGAGCCGGGAGGCTCGTCTCTGACGCCGGGACCACGTAGCGACGAGGCAGTGTTGCGAGCCAGCCTGGGTCCGCTTCTCGAACTGGCGGCTCAAGAGGAGATCGGCGACGAAGCCGCTGAGTTTTCCGACCACCTGTGCTTGTGCACGGCAGGGAAGGCACCTGACGGCCAGTGAGGTTCCCCCGGTAGCACGGACAGTTTGATGTTGCCCCGGTTTCACGGACTCGCTGGTCAGGAGATCAGGTTCAGCGGGTGGGTGCTTTCGAACTGTATCGGGCTCATGTAGTCCAGGGCGGAGTGTCGTCGGCGGCGGTTGTAGAACCCTTCGATGTATTCGAAGATCGCGTTGGCGAGCTCGACGCGGGTCCGCCAGCGTTGCCGGTCGAGTAGCTCGGTTTGCATGCGTGCCCAGAACGATTCGGCCACGGCGTTGTCGTAGGGGTCGCCGACGGTGCCCAGGGAGGGTAGGAGTCCGGCTCGGCGTGCGCGTTCGGTGAAGGTCCATGAGGTGAACTGGGTGCCGTGATCTGCATGGATGATCGTGTCAGGGATCTGTCCGGCGGTGCCGCGGGAGTCGATTGCCATGCCGAGAGCGGAGGTGGCCAGGTCGGCTCGTTGCCGTGAATCGATGGCCCAGCCGACCACTCGGCGGGAGTAGGCGTCCAGGACCACGCAGCAGTAGAGCTTGCCCTCGCGGGTGGGGTGCTCGGTGATGTCGGTGACCCACAACTGGTTGGGGCCATCGCGGTGGAAGTCGCGTTTCACCAGGTCGGTGACCGTTGCCGCGGCGGGGACCCGCTTGGCGCGACGCCGCAGGGGCAGCCCTGCCAGGCCGGCCCGCTGCATCAGCACCGCCACCGTCTTGCGCGAGACGGCCACGCCCTGGCCCTGGACGAGCTCGGCGCGCACTCGGGGCGATCCATAGGTCTGTCGTGATGCTTGGTGGATGGCAGTGATCTGGTCGGTCAGCCACGCTTGACGGATGGCGCGCGCCGAGGGGGGTCGGGTGCGGGCGTCGTAGAAGCCCGATCGGGACACTCCGAGCGCAAGACATGCCTGCTTGACCGGGACGCCCTCAACGGCCAACTCGGCTATTGGGGCGAACCGGGCTTTTGGGGGCACCACCTGCTCGACCGCCGCGGCGGCCTTCCGCAGGATCTTGATCTCGTTCTCCAGCTCGGCGATCCGTGCTCGGGCCTGGGCCAGGGCAGCGGACTCGGCCTCTGCGGGGCTGAGCGGCTTCAGGCCACGCTCTATCAGGTCCCGCCGTTTCCAGCGGTGCAAGCACGACTCCGCGATGCCCAGCGCCGCGGCCACGTCCCGCACCGATCGTCCCGACTCCAGCAGATCCAGGGCACGCCGACGAAACTCCGGCGGGTAAGGCTTGGGCACGAAAACGATCTCCTTCACAAGATCGCCGAACCCTACCTCCCTCAACATCCGCGCCCGTCAAACGGGGGCAACATCAGGTCTTTCCCGAGTACTACGGCGCGACCCCGGGCTGAGGGCACAGAGCGGTCGGGGAAGACCGGCGCGGTTGCCGCAACGGGACAGATAGCTGGCGCGTCTGGTCAGTCCACCGCCATCTACCTGACTTTGCGCATCCACCCGATTACGTTTTGTGAGGCGGATGGTTGAGGGGGATTCTCCCCGGCCAGGCCGCTGACCGAAGGGTTCACCCCCCCGCCGGTGCTCGGCGTCCTGCTCCGGTTGGCGCTTGCACCGGACCGGAAGGAGCAGGATGCAGGCATTCCAGACCGGCGAGATCCCCCACGGCTTCGCGATCAACGAAAACGGGGGCCTCATCCACTACAAGTACGCGATCGTCCTGGCCGTCCCGATGGCCAACCAGAGCGGTTGGGCCGGCGACGGCTACATCAGCTTCGGCAGCGACTGGGCGGACGTCCGGCTCCGGGTCGCCGTCCACAACGGCAGCACCTGGATCACCGTCAAGACCTACGACCTCACCGCCGGCGGCAACCGCGTGGGCGACCAGCTGCCCGCCTCGACTCAGAAGGTCAGCATCGGCCGGGTGAAGAGGGGCCCCAACGACATGGTTGACAACGCCCCCGCAAGCTGGCTGCTGCAGTACCAGACCACCTAGCTCCCCCGGGCATGCGTTCCGGTGGCCCGGCCTGGCGTTCTTTCCGGCCGACCGGGCCACCGGGAACAGAGGGGCGGCCTATGAGGAGGATTGGAACGGCCATTAGCGACTGGCCCGTGAGGCGGGTCGGTGAGAGGGGGTGCGGCGTCTCTTGGTGGGGCGCGTCGGTCGGCGAGGAACACCGGGCCGCCGGTGCGGCCCTTCAGGAGGCGGGGCAGGAGGCGGGCGGTGCCGGTGGCCCAGTGCACGTACTCGAACAGGTATAGATCCACAAGGAAAAGACCCAGGTCCAGGGGCCTACAGGGGCAGGAAAGGGGTTATTTCTTATGTGGCTGGATGGCGCTGGGCGTTCACCGTTCTCGGGCGCATGGCGGCGTTCTGCGGTGGGGAGGTACATCCAGGCGGCTGGTGGATGATCAGTCGCCATACCGACGTCCAGGGAGCGTGACCACGTGGGTGATGACGCTGTTCAGCAGGCGCGCACGGTTCGGTTCGTTCTTGATGAATCGTCTGTGCAGGCCGTCTATCCGCTTCCGGGCGGGGGCAACTATGCGCATGTCCTCCCGCATATCACGCTGGACAGGAGTGTCCTGCCGTGGGAGCGCGTCGTGTCCCGGTCGGGAGCGGGCGCGGCGCCGTGGCTGGCACTGCTGGTGTTCGGGGAGGGCGAGTTGCCCGGTGATCGGGCCGCCAGTGGCGTGACCGCGACGCGCATCGTCGATGAACTGCTGCATCCGGCCGAACCGGGCACGATCGGGCCGGACCTGAAGCAGGTGCCCGCTGGTGAGGCGTGCCGGACCATCGACGTGCCCACCGCGGTGTTCACAGCCGTGGCCCCTGCCCAGGATGAGAGGTGGTACGCCGCGCACATGCGCGGCATCGCCGCCCCTGTCCTGCGCCACGACGGCGAGATCCTCACTGACGGCGAATACGCGGTGGTCACAGCCGGCCGCTTTCCCCGCACCGCAGGCTCCTACGCGGTGCACCTGGTCTCCCTGGAAGGCTTCAGCCTGGGCCACCTGCCCGCCGGCACCACGCAGGTCAGGCTGGCCAGCCTGCGGTCCTGGTCGTTCATCTGCCACCCCGACGGTGGTTTCGACCTGCCGCGCCTGCTGGACAATCCCCTGATCCCCAGCCCCGGCCCCTCCGCGGAGCCCTCCGACCAGGACATGCGCGAGATGCGGGACCGCGGCCATGTTTCCGTCCGGCTCTCCACGCTCTCCGGTGAGCCCACCTATGCGTGGTACCGCGGCCCCTTCACCCCACTGGCCGCTCCCGACAATCCCGCTTTTCCCTGCCCTCTGCAGGCCGATCAACCCACTGCAGATCACGCCCTCATCTACGAGGCCGAGCATGGCCTGTTCGATGTCAGCTACGCCACCGCGTGGACCCTGGGCCGCTCCATCGCCCTCGCCCACCCCGACTACTGCGCACAGATCGTCCAAGCCCGCGAGCGGCTCGCGGACCGTGCAGCCGACCTTGGGGTCACCTCCGCCGTACCACCCGCAGGCCACGATCTGACACCGGCCGACCCCGAAGCGGCCCGCGCCCAAAAGATCCTCGCCGACCTCGCCGACCAGTACGGCCCCTCACTCGCCGCCCGGCTCGGCGAACTCGCCCTCCTGGGCGACATCCCCCTGCCCGCACTCGTCCCCGGCCCCGACCTGCTGCCCGCAGAATCCCTGCGCCTTTTCTACATCGACACGGCCTGGATCACTGCGCTGCAAGCCGGGGCCGCAGACATCGGAATCCACACCGGCCTGGACGCCCCCCTGGCTCCCTATCTCCGGCAAGCCGCCACCCGCGCCGCCCGCACCCGCCCCCCGGCAGCCGCCGCCCTGCTCAACTCCGCGCGCCTACCCGCATGGCCCGAACTCGGCTTCACCGCAACCCGGGACGGCCGGCCCCTCACCCCACTGCGCAGCTCCCACCTGGCCCCCGACATGCTGCTGGTCCTCTTCGACGCTGTGCCCGATGCGATCGCCATCCGCGAACCCGGCCAGGGCATCCACTTCGGCCTCACCACCGCAGACGATCCCACCGGCCTGTTCCGGCTGGGCGGCCTCACCACCGGCCAGGACACACCGCCCAACCACCCAACCGCCCCCGCCTAACCGCCCCCGCTCAGGTGCAAGCGTTGCTCGGGCACGCCTCGGGTGGCCACGTTCGGGCGCTCCTTCCGCGCAGGCCGGCCGAGGTCGTGGACGTGGTCGAGCAGGTCTTCAGGTGACAGCTACCTGACGATCCTGCCCCCAGTTCCGGCGCTATATCGCGACTTTCTGTAATCGCTTGACTGCGTTGATTGTGGTGGCTGGTGAGGACGAGGATCCGTGGCCGGCCGCCAGTTGCCACGGGCCCCGGGTGTCAGCGCGCCGTCGCTTGACGGCCGCCCCGGCGCCCAGATCGAGAGGAGCACGATGTCCGTCTTCCAGACCGGCCAGATCCCCCACGGGTTCGCGTTCACCGGGAACGGCGCGCTCATCCCTACAAGTACGCCATCGTCTTGGCCATCCCCAGTGGACACAGCGTTCCTCAAAGGCAGGTACGAGCCGATGGTGCCCCGTCCGGGTGACTGTGACATGCGGGGTTCTGGACGAACCATGTGCTGGGTGCGGGTCAGCGCAGGGTGTAGCCGTCGTGGGGTCGGTGGTCGCGGGAGCGGCGCAGGTCGGCCAGGGCGAAAGTGCGTTGGAGCCAGCGGTCGGCTCCGTCGTAGCGGGGGCGGAAGGCGGTACGGCCGTGGACGGTGACGCGGTTGTCCACGATCGCAAGGTCGCCGGGGGCCAGGTGGGTGGTGCGGGCGGCGGTGTCGCAGGCCCGTCCGAACGCGGCCAGGGCTGTCTGGGCTCGAGGGGTCAGCGCGGTGGTGGCGATGGTGGCCATGCGGATGTCGGGGTCGTCGGGGGAGCCCGACAGCAGCGGTTTTGGGGAGACTTGGGCGTGGTCGGCGCCGAAGGAGGGCGGCGGGGTGGTGAGGAACTCCGGTTCCCAGAGCGCCTGGCGGTCGGTCGGCGGCAGCAGGGGCAGTACCTCGCGCAGGCAGGCGGTGCGCAGGGCGGCGGTGCGGTCGTGGTCGGAGCGCAGGCACAGCAGCAGCACGTAGTCGGGTTCGTGGGGGTGGAAGGCGTTCTCGGTGTGGAAGGTCAGCAGCGCTGATCCGGTGTTGCCGGAGAAGTTCTCCCGGCCCGGCACCGGCACGACGTCCTGGACGAGCGCACCGGACTTCTCGGCCTGGTAGGCGGCCGGGTCGCCGAGCCCGCAGGCCACCATGGTGAGCACCGCCGCGCCCACGGTGCCCTCGCGCTGGACCGAGTCGGGCACCGAAGGTGTGGCGGGCAGAGCCGCCTCGTCCACCGGCAGCCCGTGGACGACCAACGCTCCGGGCCTGCCCGAGTGTCGCCGGAACCGGCGCATCCGACGCCGCAGCGCCAACGGCAACTCCTCCCAGGCCTGCCCGGCATGGGCTACCCAGGCGGGTGAATCCACCAATGCTCCGGTGCACAGGGCGCGGGCCAGCCGGTCGATCTCGGCGGTGTCGGCCGGCTCCAGACACAGGTCGATCACGTCGGCGGTGGCTTGCGGCATGGGTGTTCCTGCTGAGGGGGGCGCTCCCTGGACGACTCGATCTATCATCGGTGCCTCACCCGTCCTCATCCGCGTCGCAGGGCCGCCACGGCGCCGGCGACGTAGTGGTCTCCGAAGCGGAGCAAGGGCGCGTACTGGGCCGCTCGCCGGTGTCGTATCAGGCGCAGCTCGGCCACGGCGTTGTCGGGGCCTTGCGGCAGTTGGGCGATCGAACGGCGCAACTGCACCATCGAGTAGGCCAGCGTCACGTGCCGTTCGCCGTCGACCAGGTCGGCTTCGAGCAGGGCGTTGCGGGCGGCGGCGAGGGCGGGGTCGCGGCCGGCCAGCTGCTCGTAGTGCTCGGGGAGCACTGCGAGCAGGTCCTTCATCGCCGCGCGGAAGACCTTGTAGCCGTGGTGTTGCCGACCGCTCAGCGGCCGGTCCACCGACGGGGGCGCCATGGTGTCGCGGACGACCTGCATGTAGAAGTCGGCAGGCATCGTGCTGGCGTGGGCCATGGCCGCGGGAAACCCCCGCACGTACACGGTCGCGTGGCCCAAGCGCCGCAGCGCCGCTGCGGAGCGGCCGTGCCGCAGATGGTGCGCGGCGTCGGTCACCGCGGTGGCCGCGCCCATGTTGAACAGGACATGGACCTGGTGCCCGATGATCCACCGGACTCTCCAGACCTGCTCCAACGGCTCAGCCACAGGCACCGGCATCTGCGTCCGGGGCGAGGCAGGCCGACCGCGGTCGTCGTCCGGTGCGCCGGTGAGGTCGAGCACGGCTCGGCGCATACCGGCGACCTCCAGCGCCAGATCCGAGCCCGACAGCGGGGCCTCGCACAAATCCCGCAGCCCACGGTGGACCACCAGGGCGCCCTGCAGCGCGGCCTGATGATCCGACAACTCCATCTCACGAACCCGGAAGAACGACTGACTCGTCGATTCGGCGGGGACACTCTCACCGACGAGCGACGGGACCTTGGCCGACAACGCCGCGACCAGTTCGGCGACCGCGACCGCCGCCTGCCGCAACGCCGCCGAGCGCTCACCCGGGCGCCCGTGCGCCGGGACTTCCCGCAACGCCTGCGCGGCCCGTTGCGCCTCGGCCCGACCCGCCGCATCCAGGTCCGGAACTGATCCCCCGACCACCGGATCACGAAAGATCGCCACCGCCGGATGTCCGGCCACGCCAGATATCTCCACGATCGTGGTCCTACCTCAGGCGAACCGGCCCCACGCCTGGGCGCCCCGTCCGCATCTGGACTCCGCGACCGCCGCCCTGGCCACCGTGCCCGGCGACCGGGCTGTTACCGGGGCTCGGGTAGGTGGCCGAGTCTCGCCGATCGCGGCGCGCAAGGGCGGGAGGCCGCGGGCGGCCTGCGGTTCGGCCTGTTGCTCGCTGAGCCGAGACCGGGACGACCCGTGGCGGGGTCTCTAGCGCGTCCACGGCTGATCCGCTGCCGGTTGCCGTCACCGGCCAGCTCCACCGAACGCTCGGACGGTGGGTGATTCGGCTGCTACGTTCCGGCATCGGGTGGTGCGGCCGGGAGGTGGCAGGTGGCGCGGCGGGTCAATCCGGAGCGGCGCGCGGCCGCGGTGGCGCGGTTGCTGGACCTGCGTGAGGCCGGGGCGTTGACGTCCGGGCATGTGCGTCTGGCGGCCGCCGGGCTGGGGATCAGTGAGCGCACGGTGTGGCGGTGGCTGGGCAGCCCGGGCGGCGACCGCGGCCGCCGCCCGGGACGCGAGCCGTACCAGCTGACCGACATCGACCGGGAGGCGTTCGCTTACTTCCACGGCAGCGTCGCCGCGGTGCACCGGGCCCGGGACGCGGTCGCGGCGGCGCATGCCGCCGCTCGCGCCGCCGGCCGCAACACACCGGAGAGCGGCGCGTCGGCCGGGACGGCGTCGGCGGGCGGGGAGCCGGCTGCCAGAGCGCCGGTGCCAGTGGATGAGGTGCCGGTGGGTGAGGTGCTGGCCGCCGGGGTACCGGTGCCGCAGTTCCTGGTGGCGGGGTGGGCCGATGCTGCGCGAATGTCGCTGCGGTCGCTGGAGCGGGCGTTCGCCCGCGAGCTGACCCCGGCCGAGCGTGCGGCGTTCACCGTGGGAGAGGAGGGCGTGCGGCGCGTCGGCGTGTACGCCCAGCGGCCGCCGTCGCCCCGCAACGCGGTCTGGGAGATGGACCACAAGCAGTTGCCGATCGTGGTGCTGCCGCAGCGCGGGCATACCGCGTGCCGGCCGTGGGTGACCACGATCGTCGATGACGGGACGCGGGCGCTGGTGGGATGGGCGATCTCGCTGACCCCGCACACCGGGACGGTGCTGACCGCGATCCGGATGGCGATGGTGCACGACCCGGCGCGCGGTCCGTTCGGTGCCGTCCCGGCCGGGGTGCGGATCGACCGGGGGCTGGAGTTCGCCGCCGCCGCAGTGCGCGACGCGCTGGCGGCGTTGTGCGTGGAAGTCGACCGGCTGCCGCCGCGGATGGCGTTCCGCAAGGGAAAGGTGGAGCGGATCCACCGCACCATCGAGCAGACGATGCTGCACGCGCTGCCAGGGTTCACCAAGGGCCCGCGCAACGCCGCAGGGCGGTTGTACGGGCCGCTGGACGACCGGCTGGCCGCCCGCGTCGCCGCGGCCGAGCTCACCGAGGGCGGCCCGATGGCGCTGGAACGCTTCGCGGCCCTGTTCGCCTCGTGGGCGCACTGGTACAACACCGCCCGCCCTCATTCGATGCTGCCCGGCCGCGCTACCCCGGCGCAGGCCTGGGACGACGACCCCGGGCCGCTGAACCGCATCGACGCCGCGCTGCTGCGGCACCTGCTGATGGCCGGCGCCGACGCGGTGATCGGCAAATGGGGCATCCGCCGCAACAACCTCTACTACATCGCTCCCGAGCTGGCCGGGCGCGGCGGGACGCGGGTGCAGATCCGCTACATGCCCCGCGACGACCGCTTCATCGAGGTCTACCTGGATGGGGGGCATTTGTGCACCGCGGTCCCGCAAGCGCAGGCGACCCCCGAGCAGCGCGCGCAGATCCGCGCGCACGCCGCCGAGGAACGAAAACAGCTCGCCCGCCGGCGGCGCCGCGCCGGCGCCGCGGCTCGCGCGACCCTGGTTCCGCTCACCGACCAGCAGACCACCGTTCAGGACGCGCAGGCCCTGCCCGCCGCGCCCGGCGACCAGCTCGCCGCCCGCCGGGGCGGCCGCGCGGCCGATGACATGCTGCGCCGCCGCGCTCGGTCCAACCTGCTCGACCCCACCGCCGACCCCACCGCCAGCTCCGCCGGCGAACCCGCGGCCGACGCTGGTTCGGCCGACGGTGAGTCCGACGGTCAGGTCCCGGACGCGACGGAAGGAGCCTGACGTGCCGCGCCACTTCGTGGAGCTGGCGGGGCGGCGACGCTGGCGACCCCGCAGTTCCAGCTGACCGGGCAGATCATCGACGACCAGGTGGAGGTGTCGGCGACCGGCGTGGTGCACGGCATCGCCGGGACCGGTAAGACCTTCGCCGTCGAGGCGCACCTGGAACGCCTCCGCGACGACCGCGCCCCCGCGACCCCGAACCCGGCCGCCGGCGCCGAGCCGGAAACCAAGCCGGAAACCCAGCGCACCATTCCGCTCAGCGGCGCGGCGCCGCAGGTGGTGACCTGCACGCTGGCGTTCCCGAGCAAACCGACCATGCGGCTGGTGGCCGACGAACTTCTCCAGGCGCTCACCGGCACGCCCGCCCCGCGCAGCCGCAACCGCTTCTACCTGACCGCCGCGCTGATCGCCGAACTGTCCGGACCGCAGCGGCTGATCGTGGTCGACGAGGCGCAGCGGCTCAACAGCGACTGCATCGAGCTGCTGCGGCACCTGCACGACCACCCCGACACCCGGTTCGCGCTGCTGTACGTCGGCGGCGACGGCTGCTGGGAGGTGCTGTCGCGCGAGCCGATGCTGGCCTCACGGGTCTACCGCCGGCTCCCGTTCAAACGGCTGGAGACCGCAGGGGGCCCGGCACTGATGCGCGGCTACCACCCGATCTACCACGGCGCCGACGCCGCGCTGCTGGCCGATATCGACGCCGCCTACGGGCACGGGATGCTGCGCAACTGGGCGGTGTTCACCCGCACCGCGCTGGCGCTGTGCGCCGCGCACGGCCTGGACCACGACACCGCCGAAGTCGCCGACAACGCCTACGCCAAACTCGGCGGCGGCCTGGCATGACGGGACTCCAATGACATCCGGCGCGCGGCGTCGCCCGGACCCCGACGATGCGTGGAACCTGCGGCCGGTCCTCCCGCCGGGTACGCCGCCTCCCGCACCGCCCCCCGACCGGCCACCGCCCCAGCTGCTGATCGTCGACAACGCCGGCGACGACGTCGCCGCTGCCCGCCACCTGGCCTCGCTCGGCCGCCCACCCGCGGGCCGGGTGGTGGTGCGCCCCACCCCCGGCGCCCTCGACGTGCTCACCCTCGGGCTGGACCTGCTGGTGGCGATCGGCAAACACCCGCACGCCGCCCGCGACGAGCGCTGCTCCGCCTTCAGCTGGAAGCTGGGCACCGCGTGGCTGCAGGGCACCGGCGCCCGCGACGTCGTCGTGGACCGCGCGCACCTGCTGAGCGCCGACCAGCTCACCGAACTCGCCACCGCCACCGCCGGAATCGGCGCGAACCTGTGGCTGCTGTGGTCGACGCCGACCAACCCCTTCCACGACCACGCCGTCGCCGTCGCCCGCGGCCTTTTCGGGGACCGCACCCAGATGCTGGACCTGTGGGAGTTCCAGCGGCGCCTGCCGCCGCCCGAGCTGCCGCCGCTGGCGACCGGGCACACCGACCCCGCCGCGTGGCCGGTGCTGCCCGCCGCCGACTTCACCACCTTCCTGGCCGCGTGCCGCCGCCGGCTCACACGCGCCGATTTCGCGACCGTCCAAGCGGTGTACTACGACACCGCCGAGGCCACCGACACCTGGTACTCCGTGGTCCTGAACGAACCCACCGGCCTGCACGTCCGTCCGACCGCCGGGCTGACCGGCGCGCAGGTGACCGGCGCGGTCACCGGGTGGTTGCGTGACCACGCCGTCGGCCCCGCTCCCACCCCGCACGCCGCGCTGATCCGGCTCCGCGCCGTCCAGGCCGCGCTGCTGGTGCGCGGGATCCTGCTGCGCTGGCAGCCCGACGCGCTCGGCCCCGACCCCGCCCGCCGGCTGCCCGGCGACCTCACCGAGCGCATCGCCGCGCGGCTGCACACCATCGCCCGCACCGACGCCGTCGCCGCCACCGCGCTGTCCCTGCATCTCAACCACACCTCCTACCGCTTCGGCGAGCTGAGAATCGAAGACATCGCCCCCGACGGATCGAAGATCCGCGGCCCCGGTGTCGGCCGCCACCCGGTCCAGCGCCTCTACCGGCCGCTCAACGGATACGACACCGCCCGCTCGCGCGCCGAGGACAACGCCTGGCGCGAACTCGCCGGCCCCCAACCGATCGCATTCCCCCACCACGCCCGCGCCCTGCTGACCGCGCACCTGGCCTACCGCTGCGGCGAAGGCGCCGCCGACCACGACCCGCTGTTCGCCCACCCCGACCACCGCAACCCCGCCACGATGCTGCGCGAGGCGATCCGCCGGACCTGCCGCACCCTCGGCCTGGACCCGCCCTGGATGCACCCCCGCAACTGCATCAACGGCATGGACGTCGGCCAAGTGCCGCGCACCATCGGGTCGAACGCGGCCTGACCGTCACCGTCCTGGACCCCGACCTGGCCGCCGCGCTGACCCCGCGACACCTGGACGTCACCGACCACCGGCCCCGCTGGATCACCCGCCCCAACACCGACTCCTACCTCCCCGACGCGCCGGTGCCCGGGCCAGCTTCCGATCGCGACGACCGACCATGACCCCACCACCCGACCCACCAGGCATGGACTTCGCCGACCGGCTGCGCGCCAGCGGCCTGTCGCTGTGGGAACTGGGCGACCTGCTGGGCATCCACCCCCACTACCTATCCGGCCGACAACCCGACCTGCGCGACCACCCAGTCGCCGTGCTCATCGAAATCTGCCGTCGCCTCGACACCCACCCCGCCGACCTCGTGCCCACCCTCGACAGCGTGCTGCGCAACCGGCGCCGCACCCCACCCGGCGGAACCAAGCCAGACGCGGAGCCTGACGCCGAGGCGGACGTCCACCAGGACACCCAGACAGTGCTCACCGCGCTGACCGTCGCCGGCGTCCCGCTCACCCGTGACGTGCTCGCCGAGGCGCTGGACTGGCCGCTGCGCCGCGTTCAGGGTGCACTCGACCACGCCCTGAACCAGCCCGAACTCGCCGGGCCCCTCGCGCTGCGACGGGTTCCGCCCGACGCCTACACCCTCACCGACGACGAAGCCACCGTCCTGCTCGCCGCGATCGGCGTCAGCCGCTGGCCACCCCAGATCGACTGGAACGAGCTCCGCGCCGACCCGCGCTACCAAGCCGCGGTCGCCGCGCTGAAAGAAGCCGGAGTCCTCTACAGCGACACCGGCCCGCACCGCATCGGCGTGCACCCTGACGTGCTGTTCAGCCTGCGCTACGAAGACGACACCCGCCTCGCCCGCCAACTCGGCGAGGACCTCCCACCGGTCCCCCAGCGCGACCCGTGGTCCGGCTCCGTCCGGATCAACCGGGACGGCACCGTCGCCGGCCCGGAGCACTGACAACAACCTGTCGCGAGCCACTGTCACAAAGTCGTCGTTCCCACTGACACAAACGTGTCGCGCAACAATATTGAGGTGACCACTCGAAGAATGAACCTTGTGAAAGCGTCCGGAATCGAGCGCCATAATCAACCCTTGATTGATACTGATTAGCCATCGAAGGTCATTCCATAACTGGCCCAGAACGGGGTGCAAGATAGCTGGTAGAGCGCTACCTGTTGTGGATAACCTCCGCCCGGAAGCTCACACTGGCCAGGTGGGGACCGAGCGCGGTCCGCAAACGCCAGGAGCGGAGGTACATGACGACAGTCAGGCGAAGCAGCGACGAGCCGGAGCCTCTGCAGCGTCGAGCGAAGCTCGGCGGAGGCCGGCGGCGAGAGCGGGAACTGAGAATTCGTGTCAGCGACGTGGAGTACGAAGAAATACATGAAGCGGCGACGCGAGCCGGGCTTGCATGTAGTGCGTTCGTCGTAAAAACGGTGCGTACCGCGATTCGGGAGCAGCGCCCCCTGGACGGGGCGCTCGTCGCCTTGCATGCCGAGTTGCGGAACGCCAGCCGTCAGGTGAATGCGGTCGGTGTCAATCTGAACCAGCTCGTGCGCCATGCCAACGCCTACAACGAGGTCCCGGAGTCCGTGGAGTGGTTGGTGGCGTACTGCTTCCAGGTGGCGCGGAGGGCGGAGGCCGTCATCGTGGAACTTGGTCGACGGCTGCCGTGATCGCGAAGGTCACTCGCGGCGCAGATGTCGGCAACTTGCTGCGCTACCTGTACGGGCCGGGCAAGCGGAACGAGCACGCCGACCCACACATCGTTGCCGGGTACCGGCACCCGGCAGCTCTGGAACCAGCACGACGCGTGGGCGGGAAGCGCGATCTCCGGCCGCTGGCCGAGGCACTGCGCTCTCCGCTGGAGACGATGAGGCGGAGCTGGCCAGCGGAGCCGGTCTGGCAATGCTCGCTGCGGACGGCCCCTACAGATCGGGCCTTGACCGATGAGGAGTGGGCCGACGTCGCCGAGGAACTGATGCACCAGACGGGGATCGCGCCACGGGACGATCCCGAGGCGTGCCGCTGGATCGCCGTGCGGCACGCGGACGATCACATCCATGTCGTGGCCACACTCGCGCGAGAAGACGGCCGGAGGCCCAACATCACTCGCGACTACCTCAAGGCCCGCAAGGCGTGCCAGGTCGTCGAGCAGCGGTATGGACTGTGCCGTACCGCGGCCGCGGATCGGACGGCGGCACCCCGTCCTTCGCGGGCTGAGCTGGAACGGGCTCAGCGTGCCGGGTTGGAGGTGCCGCCTCGGGTCGCGTTGCGTCGGCACGTGGCCGCCGTCGCCGCAGCGTCGGACAGCGAGGAGGCGTTCTTCGCCGGCCTGCGTGAGCGTGGGCTGGTGGTGCGGCTGAGATTCAGTGTCCGGACGCCTGGAGAGGTGACGGGTTACGCCGTTGCGGTGCCCGAGTACACCAACTCGGAGGGCGAACCGATCTTCTTCTCTGGTGGCAAGCTCGCCGCTGACCTCACCTTGCCCAAGCTGCGCCACAGGTGGACGGAACCCGGCGTCCACCGGCGGGCTGCCAGGCCCCGCAGGTGGACGCCGGGTTCAACCGGCGACCACGCGGAGCGGGCCACTGCCTACCGGGAAGCCGCCCGAGTTGCCGGGACGGCGGCTTGGCAGATGCGCGTCCTGCGTGATCCGGGTGTTCGCGCCGATCTCGCCGCGGCGGCCTCTGACGTCCTCCATGTCACGGTGGACATCACTGGCAACCGCGAGCTGGCCGAGGCCGCCGACTTCTACGACCGCGCCGCCCGGGAGCCATTCGGCCGCATGCCGCCGGTCACGCGGTATGGCAGCGCCTTGCGCGCGGCGGCTCGGACCATTGCGGTCACCAACGTCGGCTGGGGAGATCGACGCGAGCAGAAGCGGGATCTCACGGTTGATCTGCTGTTCCTCATGGCGAACCTTGTAGATCTCATCGAGTCGACGGCCGAGCATCGCCTTGCCCAGCAGCGCTTCGCCCAAGCCGATGCTGCACGCAGGGCCGCAAGACGGCTGGACGCCGTCCGACGGATGGAGCTCCATTCAGCTGCCCCGGTATCGCCGCGAGTCGCGGAGACCCTTGAAGAGGGCCGGGCGATGGCGAGGCTTGCCGCCGAGTCCTTCCCCGTGCCGCTGGGCGACGGGTTGACATCGGGGGCTGCGCCAGCATCCCATCCGTCTCAGCGATCTTCTCATCGAAGGGGCGCGCCCAGGCGCTGACCAGGGGAAGTCGAGACTCGCCGATGTGTTCGCAGTGATGGAGTCACGAACACGGTACGTGCACAATGACTGAGCGTAAACAAAGTCATGGAGCGGCAAAGCGTCTGCCTGTCGCTCCCCGAGAGAAAGGACGGGCCATGTCCACGATCAGCTATGGCCATCCCGCGGGGGGTCTGCACCTTCAGGAGTGCACCCATGACCGACGACCACACCCAGGTCGACCGTAACCCCCAAACCGACTACGAGACCGAGCAGTCCGCCCTGGAGCTGGAGAGCGCTGTACGGTTGCTGAACCGGGCCGTGGGTCAGACGGGCGGCCTTGCCGGGCCGGCGACCGTCTACGCAGTGCTGGACGCCGTCCACGCAGCCGCAGCAACGGGCTGCCGCACGAGACCGGTGCTCCACCGTCCTGCGACACCGCCGCCGAACCCGCCCCCACGGCCTCGCGCCGGCGAGCCGAGCCACGAGCGAGACAGCCCGAGAACGGAAGGCCTCGGACGAGATGGTTCGGCAGCTCCCGGAAGGGGGCGGGAGCGTGAAGCAGATGAGCCAGGACGAGCTTCTTGCTCTCCCCACCACGGTCAGCGTTGAGACCGCCGCCCGTGCCATCGGGCTCGGACGTACGCGCGCCTACCAGCTCGCTCGCCGAGGGCAGTTCCCCTGCAAGGTGATCCGCATCGGCACGAGCTACCGCGTCGTGACGGTCGATCTCCGTCGGCTGCTCGGCATCGAGCCGAGCTAGCGAGCCGTCCAACGAACGAAGGTCCGGTTCCCGTCGGGGAGCCGGACCTTCCGTGTTGGGGACGCAAGATCCGTCACTGTGCTGATCTCCGCCAGAGACGGCCAGACCGTGATCACTAAGCACGGGAGTTGAACCAGGATGACGCTCAGACGTGCCAGATCCCAGTGACAAATGGGTGACAAATGATCTTCAGAAGGGCATTCAAGATCGCCCCACAGAGCTCTGACCTGGGAAAACAGGAGAGCGGGCGACGGGAATCGAACCCGCGTAGCCAGTTTGGAAGACTGGGGCTCTACCATTGAGCTACGCCCGCTAGGCGATCTCCGGGCCCGGTGGGCCTCGATCGCCAACCCGTAGCGTACAGGGTCTTCGGGGTGGACGTGCCGGGGGCGGAGCGGGCGGGGGCCGATCGGGACTACACTTCTCGCGTCATCGCGTTCGGCGGTGGTGTGCGGGCTGTAGCGCAGTTTGGTAGCGCACTGGCTTTGGGTGCCAGGGGTCGTGGGTTCAAATCCCGCCAGCCCGACCGAGATCAGGTAGGAAGGACGACGTCCGCCTTCCGTCTTGTTCCGGATGCGCTGGAAGCCCGAGCGCAGGAGCAGGACCCAGTGGGCCCACCACCCGAGCAACGTTCCCGTTCCGGGTCTGGGGCGGCGGCGCTTGGGCCGGTGTGCGGCGCGCGTCTGGGCCGTGTGGGGTGACGCGTTTGCTGGTGTCAGTCCAACCGGCTGCCACGGGGGCGGCGCCGTCAGGGTCACCCGGCTTTGAGTGCGTCTGTGGTGGTGTTGAAGCCGGACGTCCTGGCCCACGCAATAGGCGACCAGAGGTTGGTCAGTGCCAACCACACGCGGGTCACGCGCTCGGTCCGTCTCACCGTTCAGCGTGATCTGTGCTTCCAGGTCACTGCCCCAGACGCCGTGAGCATCGTCGGGTGATGCAGCGATCACGCGTTCTGCGATGAACTCGACGTCCGCACACAGCTCGAAGTCGATCCGGCCGAGAGCGGGCGCTCCCGTTAGAGAGACCTCGACCGGGGGCTGGTGCACGCCCTGGGGTTAGGCCGATCCGATATTCTTACAGACAGGTTTGTTCTGTCGAGGTGGGGGCGGGATGGGGCCACTCCAGGCGGGGGATCCCGTTGGGGTCGGCGGGTACCGGGTTCTCGCCCGGCTCGGTGCCGGTGGGATGGGGGTCGTCTATCTCGCCCGGTCGCCGGGTGGGCGGCTGGCGGCCCTCAAGCTCATCCGGCCGGATGCCGCCGACGACCCGGGGTTCCGGGAGCGGTTCCGGCGTGAGATCGCCGCCGCGGGCAAGGTCAGCGGGCTGTACACGGCTCCCGTGCTGGACGCCGACGCCGACGCGCCGCCGCCGTGGTTCGCCGCCGCCTTCGTCCCCGCGCCCACGCTGAAGGAGGCCGTCGAGGACGGCGGGGCGCTGCCTGAACCCGCCGTCCGCGCGCTGGGCGCGGCGCTCGCCGAGGCGCTGCAGGCCGTTCACAGGGCGGGGCTGGTGCACCGCGATCTCAAGCCCGGCAACATCCTGCTGGCCGAGGACGGGCCCAGGATCATCGACTTCGGGATCGCCAAGGTCGTCGACGCCACGCAGATCACCCGTACCGGCGGCATGATCGGCACGCTGGCGTACCTGGCGCCCGAGCAGATCGCCGGCGCCAAGGACGCGGGGCCTGCGGCGGACGTGTTCGCGCTGGGGGGCGTGCTGGTCTACGCGGCGACGGGAGCCCGGCCGTTCGGGGAGGGCGACCCGGGCGCGCTGCTCTACGAGATCATGTACGGCGAGCCCCGTCTGGACGGGCTGCCCGCGTCGCTGCGGAGCACCGTGGCCGCCTGCCTGGCCAAGGAACCGGCCCGGCGGCCTCCACTCGCGGACGTCCTCGCGGCGCTGACCCCCGCCGATCCTTCCGCGCTCCTCTCCCCCGCCCTGCGACGGGAACTGGCGGCCAGGGAGGCCGAGGCGAACCGGGTCGCGTCCGGGCCCGTGACGCTGCCGCCGCCGCTACCGCGGATCGAGGAGACGGTCCCCGACGGCCTGCGGCGGCGGCGGGTGCTGGGGCTGGCCGCCGGGGCGGCGGTCGCCGTGACCGGCATCGGCGCGGGGACGGCGGGCTGGGCGCTGGCGGGCGGGAAGTCCAAGCCCGCGAAGCCCGCGCCTCGCGGGACCGCCATCGCCTCGGCGCCCGCGCCGGCGTGGACATTCGTCCCGCCCGCGCCCGTCGGGTCCGACAAATCGCACGTGCTGGTCGCGGGCGGTGTCGTGCTGTGGGGCGGCGAAGACGCGGCATACGGGGTGGACGCCGCGTCCGGGCGGCGGCTGTGGACGGCGGACGTCAGCATGTTCGCCGGCTGCGCGGTCCACGGGTCGACGTTCGTCCTTCCGAACGGCGGCGGTCTCGACGGGAAGTCGACGATCAGCCTGGTCGACGCGGCATCGGGTGAGGCGACGCATCTGCCGATGCCCGAGGGCGCGTTTCCCCGCTCCGTCTTCGGCGTGGTCGACGGCGCGGCCCTGCTGCAGTCGGGGACGTACTCGGACGAGGGCGTCCCTGTCGTGTGGGCCGTCGACCTCGCCGGCGGCAAGGCCCGCTGGCGGTTCCCTCTCGCCGACTCGGACGCCTCCGGCGCGGCCGACCGGAACGGCCTGTACCTCAATGTGAAGCACACGCTCTTCGCCGTCGACCTCGCCACCGGCCGCAGGCGCTGGACCGTCGACTGGTCCAAAGACGGGGGTGAGTGGCTGACCCAGGGCATCGCGGTATCCGGCGGCAGGGTGTTCGGAAACTTCGCCGACACGCTCCAGGCGGTCGACACGGCCGGTGGGAAGAGCGTGTGGTCGCGGACCGCCGGCGCGGAGTTCCCCTCCGTCCTGCCCGCGGCCGGCAAGGTGATCTTCCGGGGTGACGACCTGCACGCTCACGACCGCGCGACGGGGGCCCCCGCGTGGTCCCTGGCCGGTCCGGAGAAGTTCGTCGCCGAGTCGGGGCACGACGCGGCGTCGGGCGACGTCCTCGCGGTCGCGTTCGAAGGCGGCGTCTTCGCCGCCACGGCCTCCGGCCGGGGGCTGTGGGCGCACTGGGGCGACGTCCCCCGCGCCGGGAAATGGAACGTCGCCGTGTCCGGCTCGTCGGTCCTCGCGACAGATCATGAGCGGCTGCTCTGCTTCCGGGCGGCCTCGTGACGGCCCGGCCAGGGCCCGAAGACCCCGCCCGCATCGGCGGGTACCGGGTGCTGCGGCGGCTGGGCGAGGGCGGCATGGGACGGGTGTACCTGGCCGCGTCCCCGGCCGGACGGGCGGTGGCGATCAAGGTGGTGCGGCCGGAGCTCGCCGGGGATCCGGCGTTCCGGGCGAGGTTCCGGGCGGAGGTCGCGGCAGCCCAGCGGGTCAGCGGCGCGTTCACCAGCCCGGTGGTCGAGGCCGAGCCGGACGGGGCCGTCCCGTGGCTGGCGACCGCGTACGTCAACGGCCTCAGCCTGAAGGAGACGGTCGAGCGGTACGGGCCGATGCCCGAGCCGCTGCTGCGCACGCTCGGCGCGGGGCTGGGCGAGGCGCTGATCGCGATCCACGCGGCGGGGCTGCTGCACCGCGACCTCAAACCGGCCAACATCCTGCTGGCCAAGGACGGGCCCCGGGTCATCGACTTCGGCATCAGCAGGGCCGCCGACCATGACGCGTCCCGCGGGTCCACGCGGGCGCTCACCTCCGAGGGGCAGATCATCGGCTCCCCCGGGTACATGTCCCCCGAGCAGATCCGCGGCGGGACGCTCACCGCGGCCGCCGACGTGTTCGCCTTCGGGGCCGTGCTGGCCTTCGCCGCCACCGGCCGTCCCCCCTTCGGCAGGGACGAGCTGCCCGCGATCATCCACCGGACCTTGCACGAGGCGCCCGATCTGAACGGCGTGCCGGCGTCCCTGGAGCGGATGGTGGCCGCCTGCCTGAGCCGCGACCCCGGTGAGCGCCCGCCCACCGAACTGCTGCCGTCGCTTCTGGCGGCCGAGCCGGTGGCCCCCGGCTGGCTTCCGGGCTCCCTCGGCGAGGAGCTGCGGCAGCGGGAGGACACGCTCCTCCTGGATCTGCGCGAGATCGCCAAGGCCCGCACCCGCCGGCGGCTGCTGCTCGGAGGCGCCGCCGCCGCGGGACTCGCCGTCGTCGGCGGCGGAACGGCCGCGGCACTGGCCGCGGCCGACGGTGGGGCCGGGCGGAGGCCCGCCCCGCCGAAGCCGCTGTGGCGGACGACGATCGGCGACCTCAGCGACCGGCGCTTCGCCGTCGAGGTCCTCTCCCGGACGGTCGTCCCCCACGACGAGGGGCCGGTGTACCGCTGGCACTCGCTCGACACCGGGCGACAGCTGTGGTCCAGCAGGTTCTCCGTCGCCGTCACCGGACCCAGCATGATCTATGGGATCCCGGACGAGGAGGACCGGCTGATCGCCATGGACGAGTCCCACCGGGTCAGGTGGAGCAGCGACGTGGCCGCCGGCAACGACTACCCCGAGCTGCTGGGGCCGGACGACGGGAAACTCGTCATCACCGGCCGGGACCGGACGGTCTTCGGCGTGGACGCCGCCACCGGCAGCCGGCTCTGGGCCTACGAGTGGCCCTCCGAGACCTTCTTCAGCCTCCTCTACGGCATCACGAACCACACCCTCGTCGCGATCGGCACCCCCCGCGGGGCCGACAGCCTGCTCGTCGGGCTCGACATCGCGACGGGCGCGGTCCGCTGGGCCGATCCGGAGGGCGGCCTGACCTCCGTCCCCGAGGGCGGCGGGAACCTGATCTTCCGCAACCCGTCGGGGGTCAGGCTCGAGGCGCGGTCCGCCGACACGGGCCGCGGTCTCTGGGCCGTCGAGCTTCCCAAGGCCGCGGCGGAGCCCCACGACGAAAGGCGGCTCTCGCAGAACTTCACCGTCGCAGCCGGGACGGTCTACACCGGCAGCCCGACCTTGTACGCCCTGGACGCGTCCACCGGCCGGGAGCTGTGGACCTACACACCGACCTCACCCGGCGGGCAGGAACGAAGCCTCCTGGTCAGCGGGAAGCACGCCTATATCCTCGACAACCCGCGCCTCATCGCGCTCGACGCCCGCACGGGCCGCCGGGTCTGGTCCGCCGACACGCCCGCGGCCCGCACCGCCCCGCTGGTCGCCGCCGGCGGAATGATCTGCACCGGGGTGGCCGGAGCCACGGGCGCGGGGCTCTACGGCTGGGACGCCGAGACGGGCGAACTCGTCTGGAACCACCCCGTCTCCACCCCCTCCCCGACCAGGCAATGGGCGCTCGCCACCCGCGACCGCACCCTGGTGGCCGCCCAGGACAAAACCCTCCTGGCCTTCCGGCTCTCCTGAGACGGAGCGGGCGCGGCCGACGCCAGGCCGAGTGGCCAGATCGTTCGAGCGGAGTTACGGGGCCGTCGGGTGGGGTTCGCAGAGGAGCTTCGCGGATCTACTGCTTCTGGCCTCGTGGACGGCGGCGACGCGGGCGAACGAGCGCGGGCTCATCGTCGCCTTCCATGCGCCGAGCGGTTGCACGAGACACTCGGTGTGCTCGGACGGGTCGAGGACGATCTGGCCGAGTTCGGCGTCCGTGAGCGTTCCGCCGTCGAAGACGAACCCGATCTTCGCGCAGGGCCATCCCGGGTCGGGTGGGAGGAAGTGCGTCAGAAGGAGGACGGGCGGTCCGTCGAACTCGATGCCGGTTTCCTCCCTGCACTCCCGGACGGCCGTGGCGAACGGAGTGGGGTCGCCGTGCTCGACGTTGCCGCCGGGGAACTGCCAGGTCTCCACGCCCAGCGCTGAGCGCAGGAGGAGGGGATCACCGTCGACGTCGGTGAAGTACAGGGCGGCGTACATGGTGGCGTTCGGAAGCGTCCGGACGTACTCCTCGGGAGGCAACCAGCTCACGGGACTCCGATCTGCTCGTGGAGGTGTCCTCGGCATCATGGCGGTATGAGCGCTTGGGTCTATATACGCGGGTGGCTGGAGTTTCACGGGCAGAGGATTGAGGCCGAGCGCATCATCCGCCACGGGGACCCTGCGGGGTGGGCGTTTCCGGAAGGCGGCTGGCTCGACGCGGCGTGCTACGCCCGCGCGGTTCGCTCCTCCGGTTCCGACGATGTTCTCGACCAGGTCCGGCAGATCGCGGCCCTCCCCGCCGCCGACGAGGACGGCGACCGGGTCTGCGGGCTCTTCCTCGTCTTCCACGAGGAGGGGCACCAGATCGAATGGCAGGTCAGGGACGGGCGAGTCCAGGTCGCTCCGGCGCCGGCCCGCTATGACTATCTCTGGCGATAGCCACGGGGGCCCAGACGTCAGCCGACGTGGACGATGGGGCGGCGTTCGATGTCGGGTTCGGCCTGGCGGAGGATCTCGCGGGTCATGGGTGGGACGTCGCCGCCGCCGAACACCAGGTAGCGGAGCAGGGCGCCGATCGGGTTGCCCTCGGCCCAGTGGAAGTAGACGTGCGGCTGCTTGCCCGTCTCGTGCTGGATGTGGAGCAGGATCGCCGCGATCGCGTTGGGGATGCTCGGGCCCTCGGTGCTCAGGACGCGGTAGCCGTGCCGCTCCTCGCCGGTGACGCGCACGGTGGACTCGAACTCCGACGCGTCCGAGACGGTGAGTTCGAGGAACAGCAGCCCCTCCTCGGCGCGGAGCCGGTGCAGTTCCCAGGCTTCCCGCGCCTTGTCCAGGTACTCCTGGCGGTCGCGTTCGTCGGGTTCGTTGGCGATGATCCGCAGTTCGCCTGACCGGTCGAGCAGCTCGCGGGCCTTCTCGTCGAACTCGACGTCGGTGATGCGCAGTTCGGTGGAGCGTGTGGCGCGGGAGATCAGCGAGGTGACGACGATCGCGACGCAGAACACGACGGCGATCACCAGGCCGTCGGGGCGTTCGATGATGTTGGCGACGGTGGCGTAGGTGAAGACCAGGGTGACGGCGCCGAAGGCGGCGGAGGCGCGGCGGCGTCCGCGCTTCCAGGACGCCAGCGTCGCGGCGACCGCGGCGGACAGGATCAGCGCGAGGACGCCGGTGGCGTAGGCGCCGCCCTGCGCCTCGACCTGCGCTCCGAACAGCAGGGTGATGGCGAACGAGACGAGAGTGAAGATCAGGACCATCGGGCGGGTGGCGCGGGTCCAGTCGGGGGCCATCCCGTAGCGCGGCAGGTAGCGGGGAACGATGTTGATCAGCCCGGCCATGGCGGAGGCGCCGGCGAACCACAGGATCGCGACCGTGCTGAGGTCGTAGGCGCTGCCGAACCACTCCCCGAGGTGCTCGTGCGCGAGGTAGGCCAGCGCCCGGCCGTTGGCCTTCCCGCCCTCCTCGAACTCCTTCTCGGGGATCAGCACGCTGGTGGCGAAGCTGGAGGTGATCAGGAAGACGCTCATGATGACCGCGGCCGTGGTCAGCAGCTTGCGCGCGCCCTGGAT
Source organism: Actinomadura sp. NPDC000929 (assembly GCF_040492065.1). NCBI lineage: Bacteria > Bacillati > Actinomycetota > Actinomycetes > Streptosporangiales > Thermomonosporaceae > Actinomadura > Actinomadura sp. NPDC000929. The sequence continues at coordinate 60,179 of NZ_JBEUPA010000026.1, forward strand.
CCGCCGGTCCAGGTCGCCCTTGACCAGTGGCATCACGGCCACGCCGGTCTCGAACCCGGACAGCCCGAGGGCGAGCTTGGGCATCACGAACAGCGCGACGGCGACCATCACCATCGGGTTGGAGTGGTCGGCGGTCAGCGCGTGCCTCCAGTCGGTGACCAGCCCCGGGTCGGACGCCACCTCGACCAGGGCCGTCCCCACCACCACGACGTTCAGCACCAGGTACACCGCGACCAGGACGACCGCGATCGAGATCGCCTCGCTGAACCCGACCATGAAGACCGCGCCCAGCGCCGCGATCAGCACCAGCGTGACCGGGATCTGCCAGCCCGCGACCGCGTCTGGGGCGAACGGGTTGTGCAGGAGGTGGGCGGTGGCGTCGGCGGCCGACAGCGTGATCGTCACGATGAACGCGGTGGCGACGAAGCCGAGCAGGAACAGCACCAGGAGCTTGCCGCGCCAGCCGGGCAGCAGCCGCTCCAGCATCGACAGCGACCCCAGCCCGTGCGGGCTCTGCCCCGCCACCGACCGGTAGACGGGCAGCGCCCCGAACAGGGTCAGCGCCACCAGCAGCAGGGTGGCGATCGGGCTCAGCGCCCCGGCCGCCAGGGCGGCGATGCCCGGCTGGTAGCCCAGCGTGGAGAAATAGTCGACGCCGGTCAGGCACATGACCTGCCACCAGGCGTGCTGCTTGTGCGGCGCGTCCTCGTGGTGCGGCTGCTTCTTGTGCGGCCCCGGCTTGTGCCCCGGGCGGTGCAGCCCCTGGAGCAGCCAGCGCCGCACCCCCGAGTCCGCCTCCGGCTCTGCTGACGTTCCCATCCGGCCCCCAGGTCGAGTCGCGAGCCCGCACACAATACTGGCGAAAGGGGACATCCGCGCTAGTGCCGCACAGGAGAGCGGCCACACCGCTCGTCACGGGGCCGGGAGCCACGTGTCCGCACGCGTATCGGAGCGCCGCACACCTTTTCGGATGCGTGGAGCGCCTCTAGGCTCCGCTGCTATGGAGCCTGACGCGTTCACGAGTTCTCCAGTGGTCTGGCTGGTGACCGAAGACATCCACCTCATCCGTTCGGACACCATCACCAGCATCGGGGTGACCGGCGACCAACTCACCGTCTGGCAGGGCGACCGGGCGACGACCGTGGTGCAGGTCGGCCTCCGTCAGCAGTTCGCCACGAGATACGCCGGCATCTTGGCCCAGCGCCTCGCCTCCGCCGCCACCGACCCGCCTCTCGATCCGGTGGGCAAGCCCTACCCCGCCGTGTACGTGTGGCTCCACCTCGACGATGCGGCGGAGCCCTCCTGGGAGGTGAGGGTCGCGGGCGGCGGCGAAGGCGCCGACCCTCCCGAGCCGCCCTTCAGCGCCGGCGCACCGGCCTGAGGGAACGCCGCCGCGTACCGGCGGCACGCCGGGACGCGGCGTACCGCCGGAATGCGGTGATCAGTCGGTCTGCTTCGGGTAGGTGCCCGTGCCCTTGACATGGATGCCGTCGGGGCCCGGCGGCTTACTGAACCGGAGCGTGTAGACGCCGTATTCGAGTTGCACGCTCTCGGTGATGATGAGCGGTTTCCCCTCGTCGTCCTTTATCTTGCACTTGTAGTCCTTGTCGAGGACCCTTCTCGGCGGGCTGACGATGGTGTCGTACTTGTAGATCTCGAAGTAGTAGGGCTCGCCGGGGACGCCGAGGCACTGCCACTTGAAGGTGTCAGTGCCCGCGTTCTGGGAGAACCTCTTGGAGTCCCACTGCTTCGCGAAGGTGACGTCGAAGGTCTTGGTGACGTTCTCGCGGCGGGCGGCCTCGGCGGACGGAGCCGCCGTCAGCACCCCTGACGCGACGACCGCCATGACGAGACAAGCGGTTTTTCGCATACACCCCTCCTTCTGTTTGCGAGCACCAGTTTCACCCGCCAGAGGAGATCATTTCAGTAGGCCGGACATTACGAACCAGTAGATTCTCTCTCGGCCGCCGAATGGTGTTTTTATCAGCCTTAGGCTGCAAATTTCTATGTTTATGGCTACCTGCACGCCTCGGCGGCAGCGCGGCGCCGGAGGGGGCGGCAGCGGCCGGCGGGGGCCGGTTCGTCAGGGCCGCGCCCTTGCGCGGCGGCTCGGCCTGGGTTAATCATACATTCACTCGTTGTGTGTATGAATGGATGGGTGGTGGCGGGATGCCGCGCGGGACGGCCGTGGTGCTCGGCGGGAGTGTGGCGGGGCTGTGCGCCGCGGGGGTGCTCGCCCGGCACTTCGCGAGGGTGGTCGTGCTGGAACGGGACCGGCTGCCGCCGGAGGCCGAGCACCGGCGGGGCGTCCCGCAGAGCAAGCACCCGCACTTCCTTCTCAACTCCGGCCGGCGGGCGATCGGAGAGATCTTCCCCGGGTTCGAGGAGGCACTCATCGCGGCGGGCGGGATGCACCTGATGCCGTCGATGGACGCGGCCTACTGCGAGAACGACGGCTGGGCGCCGCGCAAAACCGGCTCGATGACGATGGTGTACAGCTCCCGTGTGCTGATCGAGCGGGTCCTGCGCGACAAGGTCCGCGAGCTGCCGGCCATCGAGATCCGCGAGGGCGTGACCGTCACCGGGCTCCGCTCCACGGGCGGTCGCGTCGTGGGGGTCGAGTGCGGCGACGGTCATCTGGCCGCCGACCTGGTCGTCGACGCGCTCGGTCGCGGCTCCTCGGTCGTGGACTGGCTCGGCGCCGCCGGGTGGCCCGCGCCTCCGGAGAAGACGCTCGACGCCAAGGTCACCTACACCTCGCGCTGGTACGACCTGCCCCCGGCGGGGCGGCGTCCGGAGACGTGGTGGTGGAAGCACCTGGTCATCACCCCGACCCAGGACGGCGGCGACCACCCTGCCGAGCACGAGTTCCTCAGCAACTTCTTCCCCATCGAGGGCGAGCGCGCCATCGTGTGCATGGGGTCGTGGGGCATCGAGATGCCGCGCAGGGTGGAGGCGTTCGAGGACGCGCTGGACCGTGTGCGGACACCGGTGTTCGCGCAGGCGGCCCGTGCCTGCACTCCGACCTCCGGGGTGCATCTGACCCGTTCGACCGGTAACAAGTGGCGCCGCTACGACCTGCTCGGGACGCCCCCGATCGGGCTGGTGTGCGTCGGTGACTCGATCTGCGCCTTCAACCCCTTCTACGCCCAGGGGATGAGCTCCGCCGCCCGTTCCGCTCTCATCCTCGACGAGGTGCTGCGCAGGCGCGACGCCGTCGACCTCGCGTTCATGCGCGAGTTCCTGCGCGGGCAGAGGAGGTCGCTCCAGGTCCCCTGGATGCTGGCGATGGCCCGTGACCAGGCGTACGACTTCGCGACCGGGACCGAGGTCGCCGCCGCCTGGCGCCGCAGGCTCACCGCGCGCCTGAGCTGGCCCGTCTTCAACGCCATCACCGCCGCGAGCCGCGAGGACGCCTACGTCGAGCGGACGTTCGCGCAGGTGTTCAACCTCGACAGGTCGCTCCGGCAGATGGCCGCCGATCCGCGGTTCTGGTTCGGCGTCGTGCGGTACGAGCTGCGGAAACGGCTCGGCCGCACCGTCGTGCCCCACGGGTTCGACGACCGGAGGGATCCGCCCGGCATCGACTTCACCGGTTACACCGGCCCCCGCGGCGCCTCTCCGGCCCGCGGCGACGACCTTGTCGGCACCTGACGCCGGGAGGCGGCTCATGGGTCCCACCTGCGATCCGGCGGCCGAGCGCGTCGCCGGGGAACTCGGTTTCTCCTGCCACGGCGCCGATGCCGTGGTGAGCTTCCGCAACCCGTTCGACCTGGCCGACGGCACCATGGCCGTGCTCGAACCGCTCATCGTCGGCGGCGCGGTGTTCGCCCTGGTGCACGCGTGGCGGCGGTGGCGGCGCGACGGCGATCCGGTCAACATCTCGCTGTGGTTCGCCTCGGTCGTCTACCTGGCCGTGATCGAGCCGCCGCTGTACTTTCCCGGCTGGTTCGGTCTGCAGGACCACGTCGGGTTCATCTTCTCCCACAACGTGTTCACCGTGCAGTTCATGTACGACCGGCTGCCGCTGTACATCGTGGCGTTCTATCCCGCGATCTCGCAGCTCGCCTACGAGCTCGTCCGGGTGCTCGGCGTCTTCGCACGGCGCGGGCCGCTGGCCGGCTCGGTGGCGGTCGCGTTCGCGTGCCAGGTCTTCTACGAGGTCTTCGACCAGCTCGGCCCGCAGCTGAGGTGGTGGGCGTGGAACGAGGCGAACGAGAAGATCAACCAGCCGGCGCTCGCCTCGGTGCCGATGAACAGCATGCTGCTCTTCGCCTCGGTCTCCTTCGGGGCCATGACCTACCTCGTCGTCCGCCTGACCGGTGGACGGGACGGCCGCGGCGCCCTCACCGGCCCGCGGATCGGTCGGCGCACGCTGGTCGCCGGGGCCGTGGCGCCCCTGGCGATGATCGTCGTGAGCGCCCCCAGCGGCGCCTTCGAGGGCCGCCTCGGGATCCAGCGGGCGATCCTCGGCGCCGAGCTCGCCGCGGTCTGGGTCGCCGGCCTCCTCCTGCTCGCCGACGCCTGGCGGGCGCGGCGCGCCGGGACGGCCGTCCCGGCGGTGTCGCCGCTGTTCGCGCGGACCTATCCGGCGCTGTACCTCGGCGTCCACGTCGTCTTCTGGCTCCTCGCGCTGCCCGCGTACCTCGCCTCGTCCGGCGGCGTCACCGAACAGGGCACGCCGATCGGCAGCCTCTGGTACGCCGCGCTGTGCTCGGTCGCCGCCGCCGGGATCATCGCGGCCGCGCTCCGCGCGAGCGTGGCACGGCGGGCGGCGGAACCTGTGCGATCCTGAGGCCCATGGGGCACCACGGCTGGGGAGGCCGGCCTCCCGCGTCGGAGGCCGAGGCCCGGCAGCGCATCGTCGACGCGACCGTCCGCTGCATCGACAGGCACGGCGTCGCGAAGACGACGCTGTCCGACGTCGCGAACGAGCTCGGGGTGACCCGCCAGACCGTCTACCGCCACTTCGGCCGCATCAGCGACATCATCGGCGAGGTCGCGGCCCAGGGCGCCGAGTCGTTCGTCGACCGGATGATCGCCCACCTCCAGGGCATCGGCGACCCGGCCGAGGCCGTGGTCGAGGGCATGATCTTCTGTGTGCGGACCATCCCGAACGAGCCGCGGCTGAGCCTGCTGCTCCAGCTCGACGACTCCGCCGCCTTCGGCCGCGGGGCCACCACCGCCGACGCCATCGCCTACGGCGCCGAGATGCTGCAGCGCTTCCCCGTCGACTGGGCGGCCGCCGGTGTCGGCGAGGACGAGCTCGACGGCCTCGCCGAGATCGTCATGCGCCTGCTGACCTCGCTGCTGCAGCACCCGAGCGAGCCGCCGAGGGACGAGGCGCAGGTCCGCGCCGTCCTGCACCGGTGGCTGGCCCCCGCCCTGCGCGCCGGCGCCGTCACACAGGGGTGATCGGCAGGGAGCGCCGCGGCCGGAAGGCGAAGGCGGCGCCGGTGCTGAAGCGGACGACGGCCACCTCGTCGGGCTCCGGGGCCGGGTCGTCGCGGCGGACGACGGTCAGCCGCCATTCCCCGTCGCCGGAACCGTGCGCCTCGACGTCGAGGCGGGGGTCCACGGCGCGGACGACGGCCTGGAGCGCGGTCGTCCATCCGGGTCCGCAGAGGGAGATCCAGGCGCCGTCCTCATGCGCGGGAGACGGGCGGACGACGATGTTCGCGCCCTCGATGCCGGCGTCGACGTAGGCCGAGGGGTTGAGGAGGGGGTGCACCGCGAGAAGGCGGGCCGCTCCCTCCGCGTCGCGCGGCGGGTCAAGGGCGCGGGCGAGCCGCTCGGCGGCGACGCCTGCGATGCCGACGAGCTGCTTGCGGCGGATACGGAGGAGTTCGCCGGCGTCGGCGGCCCGCCGGGCCACGGAGAGCGTGAAGGCCCGGTTGAGCAGGTGCATCTGGAGGCAGACCTCGTCGGCGATCCGTGCCAGCGCGGAGCGGGAGAAGGCGGCGAAGTCGAGGTCGGAGAGCAGGGGCCCGGAGTAGTCGGCGAGCCCGTCGTCGGACGGGTCGATCGGTGCGAGTTCGAGGGTCGCGGCGCGGGAGCGCTCGTTGTCGGCGAGCAGGGGGATGCCCTCGGCGTCGGGGTGGGACTCGTCGATGACCACCGTCCACGCGCAGTGGGGGTGCCGGTCGGCGGGACGGCGCGGCGGCCGGTGGAGCGGCCGCACCTGGGCCTTGGGGTTGGTCGCGACCGCGGTGGCGTCGAAGGTGGGGTCCTCGATGTCGTGGCACATGGAGCGGACGTAGTCGTCGCCCATCGGCTCCACGTCCATCAGGGCGCCGCAGTGGTCGAGGTGGAACTCGCCGTGCCACCGGTCGTGGACGGTGTAGCGGAAGTCCATGAACTGCGGCGGGGCGCCGATGTCGAGCTGGAGGCCCTTGAAGATGGTCGGGACGTCGCCCTCGCCCGGCACCTCGGGGGCGTAGCCCAGGGCTCGCTGCATCCGCCTGGTGTAGATCGGGCTCGACGCCGCCCACTCCTCGATCGCGATCCGCGCCATCTCCTCCCTGCCGAACGCGGAGATGCACCACGCCATCCCGGAGCGGTCGATGAGCTGCCCGATCAGGAGCAGCTCGGGCACGACGACCGCGAGCTCTCCGCGGGTCAGGCCCGCGTACCGGCTCGGAGGCGTCGCCGGCGGGTCGGCCATCTGCGGTTCTCCTTGCCTCGGCGGTCCCGTCCACCTGCGACCGAGGCGGCGGGGAGGTGCCGGCGCCGCGGTCCCACGCCGGGCGCGACTCCGGAGCGCTCGGCGCCATAGTAGAACGAGTTCCAATCAAACTGGAAGCCTGTCCGGACACCTGTCCGGATACCCGCCGACTGCGCCGGGCATTGCGACAGGATCGAGGCTCGACCTATGCTGGACATGTGTCCAGCCAGCTGACCGGCGCGGCGCGGTGAACGCCGGAAGCGTCCGTCACCACGGCGCCCGGTAACGCGTTCTATCGACCGTCCCCTCCCGTCGAGGAGCACCATGGCCCTCCGCGTCCTGCACGTGGCCACCGGCAACGTCGGCCGCATCGCCCTGGGGCAGCTCATCGAGGACCCCCGCTTCGAGCTGGCCGGACTGGTCGTCTCGAACCCCGCGAAGGTCGGGCGCGACGCCGGCGAGCTCGCCGGGCTCGACGTGGTCACCGGGGTCGCGGCCACCGCGGACCTGGAGGCGGCGCTCGCCGCGCGGCCCGACTGCACCGTCTACTGCGCGATCGGCGAGACCCGGCTGCCCGGCGCCCTCGCCGACATCGGGAAGATCCTCGCCGCGGGCAGCAACGTGGTCGCCTCCTCTCCGGTGCCGCTGATCTACCCCTGGGGGCTACTGCCGGAACGCATGATCCGTCCCGTCGAGGACGCCTGCCGGGCGGGCGGCACGAGCCTCTTCACCACCGGAGTGGACCCCGGCTGGGTGAACGACCTGCTGCCCTTCGCGATCGCGAGCACCTGCCAGCGGGTGGAGCAGGTGCGCTGCTCGGAGATCGCCGACTACGCGACCTACGACGGCGGTCCGGTCATGTTCGACTTCATGGGCTTCGGACGACCCGTCGGGGACCTGCCGAAGATCCTGCGCCCGGGGATGCTGGCCGCGTCGTGGGGCGTCAGCCTCCGGATGCTGGCCCGGGGGTTCGGCTTCGAGCTCGACGAGATCACCGAGTGGTTCGAGCAGGAGCCGGCGCCGGAGGCGTTCGACGTGGCCGCCGGGCACATCCCCGCCGGCGGGATGGCGGCCGTCCGGTTCCAGATCAGCGGCATCGCCGGCGGCAGGGAGGTCCTCGTCATCGACCACACGACCCGGCTGCGCGGCGACCTGCGGCCGGACTGGCCGCAGCCGGCACAGGACGGCGGCTCCTACCGGGTCGAGATCGTCGGGGAGCCCTCCTACCGCGTCGACGTCTGCCCGACCAGCGCCAGGGGGGACCACAACTACGCCGCGATCGCCGCGGGCGCCGGGCGGATCGTCAACGCGATCCCCGACGTCGTCGCGGCGCCGCCGGGGCTGCGGACGCCGCTCGACCTGCCTTTCACCACCGCCCGCGGCGTCTTCGCCGCGGCGCTGACCGACCGGGGCACCGGCAGATAGGGACGGCGACCATGGGACGTGTGGACGGGAAGACCGCTCTGATCAGCGGCGGGGCCCGCGGCATCGGCGCGGCGAGCGCCCGGGCCCTGGCCGCCGAGGGCGCCAGGGTCGTCATCGGCGACATCCTCGACGACGAGGGCAGGGCGGTCGCGGACGAGCTGGGCGACGCGGGACGCTACGTGCACCTCGACGTGACCAGCGAGGACGACTGGGCGGCGGCCGTCGCGACCACCGTCGCCGAGTTCGGCGCGCTGAACGTGCTGTTCAACAACGCGGGGATCGCCAACGGCGCGGCCGTCAACCGGTTCAGGCCGGAGAAGTGGCGGCAGATCATCGACGTCAACCTCACCGGCCCGTTCCTCGGCATCCGCGCGGCCGCCGACGCGCTGATCGCCGCCGGAGGCGGGTCGATCATCAACAACTCCTCCATCGAGGGCCTGCGCGGCACCTCCTGGGCGCACGGCTACGTGGCCTCGAAGTGGGGGCTGCGGGGCCTGACCAAGTCGGTCGCCGTGGAGCTCGCCCCGCACGGCGTCCGGGTCAACTCGCTGCACCCCGGCCTGATCCGGACGCCGCTCACCGAAGGCATCCCGGACGACATGGTCCCGATCCCCCTCGGACGCCCCGGCCTGCCGGAGGACGTCGCCTCCTTCGTCGTCTTCCTCGCCAGCGACGAGTCGTCCTTCGCCACCGGAGCCGAGTTCGTCATCGACGGAGGGACCGTGCAGCAGATCCCCCACAAGGGCTGACCGCGGCCGGTCCGGCCGTGGTAAGGAGACTGCCGTGCGAAACTCCGCGAAGGACCACGGGACGGGCCCCACCGACTACGACGCCGAACTGCGGCTGCACGACCGGATCCTGCGCCGGGCGGCCGCCGTCCGGCACGACGACCACGTCCTCGACATCGGATGCGGTTCCGGGCACACGACCCGGCAGGCCGCGCGCGCGGCCCGGGCGGGCAGCGCGTTCGGGGTCGACGTCTCCGCGCCCGCCATCGAGCGCGCCCGCGAGCTGGCGCGGGCCGAGGGCGTCGGCAACGTCTCCTTCGAGCGCGCCGACGCGCAGGTCCACCCCTTCCCGCCCGAGCGCTTCGACCTGGCGATCAGCAGGTTCGGCACGATGTTCTTCGACGACCCGGTCGCGGCGTTCGCCAACGTCGGGCGGGGGCTGCGGCCGGCCGGGCGCCTGGTGATGATGGTGTGGCAGCCCGCCGAACGCAACGAATGGGAGGTCGCCATCCGCCAGGCCCTCGCCGGGGCCGGGCAAGCGGAGGCCGCCGCTCCCTCCGGACCGGACGCGTTCTCTCTCGGCGACCCGGAGACCGCCGAGCGGATTCTCAGCGCTGCGGGCTTCGCCGACATCGCCTTCACCGACGTCCACGAACCCGTCTACTACGGGCCGGACGTGGACGCCGCCCTCGGCTGGGTCCGCGGTTTCACCTCCACGAGCGAGGCGCTCCGGCGGCTGGGCCCCGACGCCTCGGCGCGTGCGGTCGCCCGCCTGCGCGAGACGCTCTCAGCTCACCTCGACGGCGACGGTGTCCGGTTCGATTCGCGCGCCTGGATCATCACCGCGCACCGGCCCTGAACGGACGGCCGGCCGGGGCCGGCGACGCCCGCCCGGATGCGGGTGCCGCCGACCCGGAGGTTTTCGTCCGGAGCATTGACATTAATCGGGTGCATCGTTCATGCTTCCCGGCATGGAGAAGCGGGCTGACGCGCTGCAACGGCTCCGGCAGGCCCATGAGGGCGCCGTTCTGGCGGCGCTGCGCGGCGAGGGGCCGATGAGCCGGACGCGCCTCACCGAGCGCACCGGCCTGTCCCGCACGACGCTGTTCGCCATCATCTCCGAGCTCATGGAGCGCGGCGCGGTGATCGAGTCGGGGGCCGAGGACGACGGCCGGCCCCGCGGCCGGGGGCGGCCGGCGACCCGCGTCTCCCTCAACCCCGACGCCGGGCTGCTGATCGGCGTGGATCTCGGCCGGCGGCGGATCCGGGTCGCGATCGCCAACATCGCCCGGCAGGTCGTCGCCACCGCGGTGGACGACTCGGCGCCGGACGCGGACGAGAGCGAGCAGGCCGACCTCGCCATCGCGCTGGTCCGCAAGGTCTGCGACGACCGCGGCATCGGGCTGCGCGCGCTGGAGGCCATCGGGATCGGCCTGGTCGGGGCGATGGACGGCCCCGCCCGCCGGCGGCGGGCCGCCGAACGGCTGGAGGCCGCCTTCGGCACCCGCGTCGAGGTGGACAACAACGCTCGCCTCGCCGCACTGGCCGAGCAGACGTGGGGCGCCGCGCGCTCGGCCGACGACGTGGTCTACGTGCGGTGGGCGTTCGGCGTCGGGGGCGGCTTCATCTCCGGCGGGCGCCTGCTGCGCGGGGGGCACGGGGCGTCCGGCGAGGTCGGCCACGTCTCGGTCGATCCTGCGGGACCGCGGTGCCACTGCGGCGGACGCGGCTGCCTGGAGGGGCGGATCGGCGTGCCGGCGCTGCTGGAGGCCGCCGCGTCGCGGGGCGTCCGGCTGACGGGCACCGACGACCTGCTGGAGGCCGCGCGGTCCCGGACGCCAGCGGTGACCGCGGTGGTCGTCGAGGCGGCCCGCACGCTGGGGACGGTCCTGGCGGGCACCGTGGCCCAGCTCGACCCCCGGCGCGTCGTCGTCGGCGGGGACCTCGCCACGCTCGGCGGCCTGGTGCTCGATCCGATCAGGTCGGCGATCGGCGAGCTCGCCCTGCCGGGCAAGCCGCGCGCGCTCGACGTCGTCCCGGCCGACCTCGGGCCCGCCGCTTCGGCGATGGGCGCGATCGCCCTGGTCCTCAAGGAGCAGGACCCCCTCCCGCCCGGCCCGCTGCCCGCGGACCCGTAGACCCGGCCCGACCTGCGCTCCCGCAACAAAGCGCCTATTTCTGTCAACCCTCAGGAATTAATGAACGGAGTCCCGTGCCCCCTCGCAACGTCCTGATCCTCATGACCGACCAGCACCGGGTCGACACGCTGGGCTGCTACGGCAACCCGGTCGTGCGCACCCCCGCGCTGGACGGGCTGGCGGCCGAGGGCACCAGGTTCGACCGGTTCTACACGCCGACCGCGATCTGCACCCCCGCCCGCGCCTCCCTGTTCACCGGCACCCATCCGTTCCGCCACGGCCTGCTCGTCAATCCCGAGCGCAACGGCGGCGCCAAGGACGAGGTGGACGACGACTTCCCCACCCTCGTCCGGCCGCTGCTGGGCGCGGGCTACAACGTGGGCCACGTCGGCAAGTGGCACATCGGCCGCGAGCGCGGCCCCGAGTACTACGGCATGGACGGCGAGCACCTGCCCGGGGCGCTGAACCCGTTCCACCACCCGTCCTACCAGGCCTGGCTCAAGGACAACGGGCACCCGCCGTTCAAGGTGCGCGACGCGGTCTTCGGCAAGGCCCCCAACGACTCCGGGCGCGGCCACCTGATCGCCGGGCGGCTGGAGCAGCCCGCCGAGGCGACCGTCGAGCGGTTCCTCGCCGACCGGACGATCGAGCTGATCGACCGGTACGCCGACGACGGGCGGCCGTTCGCGCTGACGTGCAGCTGGTACGGCCCCCACCTGCCCTATCTGCTCCCGGACGCCTACTACGACCTGTACGACCCGGCGGACGTGCCGCTGCCCGCGTCCATGGCCGAGACGTTCGCCGGCAAGCCCGACGTCCAGCGCCGCTACGCCGAGTACTGGTCGGCCGACCACTTCGACGCCGACGCCTGGCGCAAGCTGATCGCCGTCTACTGGGGCTACGTCACGATGATCGACGAGCAGGCCGGGCGGATCCTCGACCGGCTCCGCGAGCGCGGCCTGTGGGACGACACGGCGGTCGTGTTCACCGCCGACCACGGCGAGTTCACCGGCGCGCACCGGCTCAACGACAAGGGCCCGGCGATGTACGAGGACATCTACCGCATCCCCGGGATCATCCGGGTGCCGGGCGCGCCCGTCCGCGCGGTCGACGAGTTCGCCACGCTGATCGACCTGCACCCGACGATCCTGGACCTGGCCGGGCTGCCGCCAGGCGACCCCTGCGACGGCCGGAGCCTGCTGCCGCTCATCCGCGGGGAGGACGACCCGCGCCCCGAGGTGGTCGCCGAGTTCCACGGCCACCACTTCCCCTACTCGCAGCGGATGATCCGCGACCGCCGCCACAAGCTCGTGTTCAACCCCGAGAGCGTCCACGAGCTGTACGACCTGGAGGACGACCCCCACGAGCTGCGGAACGTGTACTCGGCGCCCGCCTACGCGGACGTGCGGCGGGACATGACCGGCCGGCTCTACAGGGAACTGCTGCGCCGGGGCGACCCCGCCTACACCTGGATGAGCTACATGGCCGACATCGGCGCCGGCCGGGCGCCCGACGTCGACGGCGTCGCGGACGAGGTCGCGTGATGGCCGCCGCCGGCCGGGGGCGGGGGCGCCTGCGCTCCGCCTCGCTGACCCTCGCCTCGGCCGCGCTGGGCCTCGCGGTCTGGGTCGGGCTGTCCAGGAGCGGGATCGACGGGTTCCCCGGCCCGCTCCCGGTGGCGCGCCGCGCCGGGGAGCTGGTCGGGGACGGCACGCTGTTCGACGACCTGCTCGCCAGCCTGCGCCGGGTGCTGCTCGGCTTCGTCCTCGGCGTCGTGCTCGCGGTCCCGGTCGGGTTCGCGATGGGCTGGTACCCGGTGGTGCGCGGGCTGTTCGAGCCGTGGCTCCAGTTCCTCCGCATGATCCCGCCGCTGGCGATCATCCCGCTGGCGGTGGTGCTGATGGGCATCGACGAGACCCCGAAGGTCTTCGTGATCTTCCTGGCCGCGTTCCTGTCCTGCGTCGTGTCGACCTACCAGGGCGTGGTCTCGGTCGACCGGACGCTGATCAACGCGGCGCGGGTGCTCGGCGCCGGCGACCGGACCCTGTTCACCGACGTGGTGGTGCCGGCCTCGACCCCGTTCATCCTGGTCGGCATGCGGATCGGGCTCGGGGCGTCCTGGGCCACGGTCGTGGCGGCCGAGCTGATCGCCTCGCAGGGCGGGCTCGGCTACCGGATGCAGCAGGCGCAGCTCTACTACGAGCTCCCGACCATCTTCGTGTCGCTGATCGTGATCGGGCTCACCGGGCTCGCGATGGACCGCCTGCTGCTGCTCGCCGAGCGGCGGCTCACCGGATGGCAGGAGCGCCGATGACCAAGATCTCTTTCCGGGACGTCACCCACCGGTTCGCCTCGTTCACCGCCCTGGACCGCGTCTCGCTGGACATCGCCGACGGCGAGTTCGTCACCGTCGTCGGGCCGTCCGGCTGCGGCAAGAGCACCCTGCTGAACCTCGCCGCCGGGCTGCTCGCACCGGACGCCGGGACGGTCGAGGTGGACGGCGCCCGGGTCGCGGGCCCCGGCCCCGAGCGCGGCGTCATCTTCCAGCAGTACGCGCTGTTCCCCTGGATGAGCGCGCGCAAGAACGTCGAGTTCGGGCTGAAAATCGCCGGAGTGTCGAAGAAGGAGCGCCGCGCGACCGCCGAGCACTACCTCGACCTGGTCGGCCTGGCCGACTTCGCCGACGCGCTCCCGAAGACCCTGTCCGGCGGGATGAAGCAGCGGTGCGCCATCGCCCGCGCCTACGCCGTCGACCCGTCGGTGCTGCTGATGGACGAGCCGTTCGGCGCGCTGGACGCGCTGACCCGCGTCCAGCTCCAGGACGGGCTCCTCGACACCTGGACCCGGGAGCGCCGCACCGTCATGTTCATCACCCACGACGTGGACGAGGCCGTGTACCTGGCCGGGCGGGTGGTCGTCATGGCCGCGCGCCCCGGCCGGATCCACAAGGTCGTCGACGTCGGGCTGCCCTATCCCCGCACCGAGGAGATCCGCCTGTCGCCGGAGTTCGACGAGCTCCGCCGCGAGGTCTGGACGGCCGTCTACCACCAGCCCCCCGCCCCGACCCCCGAAGGGACAGCACCATGAGATCTCTGCGCCTGCTGGCCGCGTCGCTCCTCCTGCTGCCGCCGGCCGCCTGCGGCGGCGAGCACGACGGCGGGACGACCGTGAAGTTCGGCTACATCGCCGACTTCTCGGGCGCGGCCACCCTCGCCGCGGCCGACAAGCTCGGCCTGTGGGAGAAGGCCGGGCTCAAGCCCCGGCTGAAGGTCTTCACCAACGGCCCGCTCCAGATCCAGGCGCTCGGCGCCGGCGACCTCGACTACGGCTACATCGGGCCGGGCGCCACCTGGATGCCCGCGTCCGGCAAGGCCAAGATCATCGCGGTGAACATGCTCGGCCAGGCCGACCGGATCATCGCCACCCCGGAGTCGGGGATCACGAGCGTCGCCGGGCTCCGGGGCAAGAAGGTCGCCGTGCCCGAGGGGACGTCGGGCGACATGCTCCTCCAGCTCGCGCTGAAGAAGGCGGGGATGACCCCGAAGGACGTGAAGCGCGTGCCGATGGACCCGAGCACGGTGGTCACCGCCTTCTCCTCCGGCAAGGTGGACGCCGCCGCGATCTGGTACCCGCTCATCGACACCATCAAGAAGCGCACTCCCGGGCTGGTCGAGCTGTCCAAGAACGCCGACTTCTTCCCGGCGATGTCGTTCCCGAGCTCCTTCGTCGCCCGCAACCAGGTCGTGAAGGACGATCCGGCGACCGTCCGCAAGGTCATCAAGGTGCTCCAGCAGGCCAACGACTGGGTGGACGGCCACACGGCCGAGGCCGAGACGACGGCGGCCGCGTTCGTCAAGGTGCCGCCCGCGCAGTTCAAGGGCGCGTCCGCCGTCACCAGGACCTTCAGCTCGGCGGAGCTGACCCGGCTGACCGGGGACGGGACGGTGAACGGCTGGTACAAGGGCCTGTCCGACATCTTCGTCGCGATGGGCAAGCTGCCCTCCTCCCCCGACCCGGCCGCCTACTACACCGCGAGCCTCTACACGAACGCCGGCAGCAAGTAACCCCCGGACCCGGCCGGCGTCCGGCCGGCCGGGCCGCCCCTGAGGAGGCACACCCCCATGCCCCGTCAACGCGTCCCCCTGTCCCGCCGCCGCACGGTCGCCGCCTCGCTCGCGGCCGTCCTCACCGCCGCCCTGTCCCCGCTCGCCGCCGCGCCCGCGCGG
>NZ_JBEUPA010000027.1:0-72262 GCF_040492065.1 Actinomadura sp. NPDC000929
GTCCTGGCGCATTGTGCGGGTCCTTTCGCTGGTGCGGCGGGTGTACGCCGCGGCCTATGGAGGGCCGGGGGAGTCACCGGGTGTGAAGACGCCGGCGCTCACGGCGATCCTGGCGGCGCTCACGGCGATCCTGGCGGCGAACGCGGTCCCGGCGTCGGCGCACACCGCGCTGACGTCGGCGAGTCCCGAGAAGGACGCGACGGTCGCGGCCCCGTCCCAGATCGTCCTGACGTACGGCGACCCGGTACGGCTGCCGCGCGTGGTCGTGACCGACGGGTCGGGCAGGCAGTACCAGACCGGGCCCGCGCGGGCGGTCGACAACAAGGTCACCCAGGCCGTCGGCGGCACGCCGCCCGACGGGAAGTACACCGTGGGCTGGCGCGTCGTCGCCTCGGACGGCCATCCGGTCGAGGGCGCCTACACGTTCACCGTGCGGGGCTCCTCCGGGGCCGCCCAGCCCGCCCCCTCGCCGACCCGGACGACCGTCATCTCCACGAACGATTCGGGGGGCTCGTCGGGCTGGCTCTGGATCGGTCTGGCCGCCCTGGTCCTCGCGGCGGCGGCGGGCGCCGTCGCCTGGTTCCGCCGCTCCCCCCGCCAGGATTGATCGTTGAGCTTCCGGTCGGATGATTACAGGATTACAGTGATAATCCGACCGGAAGCAGCCTGGGGGCACCATGATCGTCGAGTACATCCGCTACAGCATCGACCCGCAGGACGCGGAGGACTTCGAGGCCGCCTATGCGCGGGCCTCCGTCCCCCTCGCCGCAGCCCCCGAGTGCGTGGACTACGAGCTGTCCAGGTGCGTCGACGAGCCGTCGTCCTACATCCTGCGCATCGGCTGGACGTCGGCCGACGGCCACATGCGAGGCTTCCGGGGCGGCGAGCACTTCCCCGCGTTCTTCGCCGAGATCAAGCCGTACGTCCAGCAAATCGAGGAGATGCGGCACTACGAGCGGACGGCGGTGCGCGGCGCCGGCTCGTCCGTCCCGACCATGTACGACTGGGCGGGCGGGAGCGCGGCGCTGGAGCGGCTCACCGAGCACTTCTACACGAACGTCCTCAAGGACGACCTGCTGCGCCCGCTCTTCGAGCACATGGCGCCCGACCACCCGAAGTGGGTCGCGGCGTGGCTCGGCGAGGTCTTCCGCGGGCCGGAGCGCTACAGCCGCGAGCGCGGCGGCTACGCCGCCATGGTGCGCCATCACCTCGGCAAGTCCATCACCGAGGCGCAGCGGCGCCGCTGGGTCTCGCTCCTCATGGACGCGGCGGACGAGGTCGGCCTCCCGGACGACCCGGAGTTCCGCGCCGCGTTCGCGTCCTACATCGAGTGGGGCACGCGCATCGCCCTCGCCAACTCCCAGCCGGACGCGAAGCCGCCCCTCGAAGCCCCCATGCCGCACTGGGGCTGGGGCGTCGCACCGCCCTACGTCCCCGCCGACTAGCATCCAGGGCGCCGAATCCCCCGTACGGCCTGGAGAGGTGCTGCACCATGGCGGACCGCGACGACGCCGCGCTCGACGATCCCGTGCGCGAGTCGCTCCGCGGTCACCACGCGCACCTCGCCCGCCGGCTCGGCCGGACCGCCACCTACCAGCCGGAGGTCTCGACCTTCTCCACGGTGTCCGCCGACCCGGACGCCGCGGAATGGGCCGACCTCGCCCGGCTTCTCGGGCACGGCGAACTCGCCGACATGTTCAGCAGCCCCGCGACCCCGCCGCCGGACTGGGAGCCGGTCTTCGTCCTGGAAGGCCTCCAGATGGTCTGGTCCGGAGGCGGGGAGACCGGCCCCGGCGCGGAGGACCCCGGCATCGTCGAACTCGACGCGGACAGCGTGCCCGAGATGCTCGACCTCGTCGCGCGGACCCGGCCCGGACCGTTCTGGCCGCGCACCCGCGAACTCGGCTCCTATCTCGGCGTCCGCGACAACGGCGTGCTGGTGGCCATGGCGGGCGAACGGCTCCGGCCCCGGGGATGGACGGAGATCAGCACCGTCTGCACCGCCCCCGAGGCGCGCGGGCGCGGCCACGCCGCCCGCCTGATACGCGCGCTCGCGACGCGCGTCATGGCCCGGAACGACCACCCGTTCCTGCACGTGGCCGAGGCGAACACCCGGGCGATCGCCCTGTACGAACGACTCGGCTTCGAGACACGGAGGCACGTGACCTTCCGCGGCTTCCGGGTCCCCTGACCGCCGCGGGTAGTACGCTTTGCGGCGTTCCTGCGACAGGGGAGGTTGATGAATATGGCCCGCGTGGCGCTTCTTCAGCATGCCCTTGTCCGGGCCGCCCGCGACTGAGCGCGGCCCGGTCGTCCAGAACGACCAGGAGCCACACGTGTCCTCTTCCGACCTGACCGCTTCAGGCCTGCCCGACTCCGACCCGGCCCGGCCGGGCCCGGCCGGCGCGGATCTCACCACCGGCCGTCTCGTCCTGCGGCCGTGGACGTCCGGCGAGATCGCCGCCGTCCTGTCCGGCGACAGGCTCGCCCACTGGGCGGACGACTTCCCCGCCGAAGGCGACCGGGCCATCGCCGGCTTCGTCGCCGGGAACCCGTCCGCGCTGGGCGAGCACGGCCAGCGCCTGATCATCGAACGCTCCACCGGCCTGGTGGTCGGCGCCGTCGGCCTGTTCTGGCCGCCCGCGGACGGGGCCGTCGAGTTCGGTTACGGCGTCGTCCCGTCCCGGCGGGGCCGCGGGTACGCCACCGAGGCCGCCCGCGCCATCACGGCGTTCGCCCTGACCGCGCCCGGCGTGGACAGGGTCGTCGCGACCGTGGAGCCGTCCAACCCGGCGTCGGTCCGCGTCCTGGAGAAGGCGGGCCTCCGCCTTGCCGGCACCGGCGAGACCCTCGCCACCTACAGCACCGCCTGACGGCGGACCGCGCGTGCCGCCCCTCCCTCGCGGGACGGGCGGCACGTCCGCGCCCGGGGCGGTCAGCCGAACTGGCCGGGCTCGTAGGAACCGGCGGGCTGCCGGGTGATGACGTTCAACCGGTTCCAGGTGTTGATGAGGGCGATGAGCGACACCAGGGTGGCGAGCTCCTCCTCGTCGTAATGCTTGGCCGCGTTCTCCCAGACCTCGTCGGAGACGCCGGCGCCGTCCGCGAGGCGGGTGCCCTGCTCGGCCAGCTCCAGGGCGGCGCGCTCTGCGTCGGTGAAGACGGTGGCCTCACGCCAGGCCGCGACCAGGTTGAGGCGCACCGAGGACTCGCCCTCGTGGACGAGGTCCTTGCTGTGCATGTCGACGCAGAACCCGCAGCCGTTGATCTGACTGGCGCGCAGCTCCACCAGGTGCAGCGTCGTGGAGGGCACCGTCGAGCCCGAGACGACCTTGGCCGCGGACAGCAGGTGCTTCATGAACTTTCCGCCGGAGGCGGTGCCGTAGTAGTCGAAACGGGGGTTCATAGTGATCTCCTTGCCGTGTGGAGGGTGACGTCAGGTTGACGGGGCGGTCCCCCGGGTTGTGACGGCCTCCCGGGAGTGACTCCGCTCACCTTGGCGGTCCGGGCCGGAATCGGGCGCGCGGCTGGGAACATGGGGGCCATGACGAGGGCGATCGAGGAGCCGCGGAACGCGCGCAGCCGGCGTTCCCGGACGGCGCTGCTGCGGGCGGCGCGCGAGCTCGTCGAGGACCACGGGATGGCGGCCACGACGATGGCGGCCGTCGCCGAGCGCGCCGGTGTCTCGCGGCGGGCCGTCTACCTGCACTTCGCGTCGCGCGCCGACCTGATCAGCGAGCTGTTCGACCACGTCAACGAGGTCGAGGACCTGCGGGGGCGGTTCGCCGCCGTCGGCGAGGCGCCCGACGCGGTGACCGCGCTGGAGATGTTCGCGCGCCGGCACGCCGAGTTCATGGCGCGCGTCCTCGCCGTGGCGCGGGCGGTGGAGCGCGAGGCGGGCAGCGACCCGGACGCGGCCCGGCACTGGGAGGCCGCCATGCGCCGGCGGTACGACAGGAACCGCGCGCTGATCCTGCGGCTCGACGAGGAGGGCGTGCTCGCCCCCGGCTGGACGGTGGACACCGCCACCGACATGCTCCTCGCGCTGATCGCCAACGGGGTGGTCGGGACGCTGCTCGACGACCGCGGCTGGAGCCCCGGCCAAATCGGCGACCACATGGCGCTGTTGCTGCGCTCAACCTTCGTAACGGGCGGGTAAGACCACCCCACTACCCCCGTTCGGGGGTGGCGTGGGTCACCCGGATGGCCAACCATCCTTCTGACCGGGGTGTCCGTGCGGCTACGAGGGAGAAGACCATGCCCGCAGTCGAGTTCCGCGCGGCGCGCGACTTCCTGCTCGCGCATCGCGACGACTACGCGACGGCGTACGAGAAGTTCCGCTGGCCGGTGCTGACCGGTTTCAACTGGGCGCTGGACTGGTTCGACAAGATCGCCGAAGGGAACGACTCGCCCGCGCTGTGGATCGTCGAGGAGGACGGCGCCGAGGCCCGGTACTCCTTCTCGCAGATGGCGCGGCGGTCGAACCAAGTCGCGAACATGCTGCGGCGGGCGGGGGTGCGGCGCGGCGACCGGATCATCCTGATGCTCGGCAACCAGGTGGAGCTGTGGGAGACCGTGCTCGCGGCGATGAAGCTCGGCGCGATCATGATCCCGTGCACGCCGCTGCTCGGCACGGCCGACCTCCAGGACCGGCTGACGCGCGGGAAGGCCCGGCACGTGGTGACCGCCTCGTCCGAGACCGGGAAGTTCGACGGCGTCGAGGGCGAGTACACGCGGATCGCCGTGGGCGAGCCGGTGGAGGGCTGGCTGCGGTACGCCGACGCCTACGAGGAGGGCGAGTCCTTCACCCCCTACGGGCTGACGATGTCGCGGGACACGCTGCTGCTGTACTTCACGTCGGGGACGACGGCGAAGCCGAAGCTGGTCGAGCACACCCACGCGTCCTACCCGGCCGGGCACCTGTCGACGATGTACTGGATCGGGCTGCGGCCGGGGGACGTCCACCTGAACATCTCCTCGCCGGGGTGGGCGAAGCACGCGTGGAGCAACATCTTCGCGCCGTGGAACGCCGAGGCGTGCGTGTTCATCTTCAACTACACCCGGTTCGACCCCGACCGGCTCCTCGACACCCTCGAACGCTGCGGCGTGACGAGCTTCTGCGCGCCGCCGACCGTGTGGCGGATGCTGATCCAGTCCGACCTCGGACGGCTCGGCCGGCCGCCGCGCGAGGTCGTCGCGGCCGGGGAGCCGCTGAACCCCGAGGTCATCGAGCGGGTGAAGCAGGCGTGGGGCCGGACGATCCGGGACGGCTTCGGGCAGACCGAGACGACCGTCCAGATCGCCAACACGCCCGGCCAGCCGGTCAAGCCCGGCTCGATGGGGCGCCCCGTGCCCGGCTACGAGGTGGTGCTGATCGACCCGCTGACCGGGGAGCCGGGCGACGAGGGCGAGATCTGCCTCGACCTGGAGGACCGCCCGCTCGGGCTGATGACCGGCTACCACGGCGACGAGGAGCGCACCGAGGAGGCGATGGCCGGCGGCTACTACCACACCGGCGACATCGGCTCCCGCGACGAGGACGGGTACATCACCTACGTCGGGCGCGCCGACGACGTGTTCAAGGCGTCCGACTACAAGATCTCGCCGTTCGAGCTGGAGAGCGTGCTGATCGAGCACGAGGCGGTGGCGGAGGCCGCGGTCGTGCCGTCGCCCGACCCGGTGCGGCTGGCCGTCCCGAAGGCCTACGTCACGCTCGCGAGCGGCTGGGCGCCGGACGCCGGGACCGCCAAGGCGATCTTCGCGCACTGCCGGGAGCAGCTGTCGCCCTACAAGCGGATCCGGCTGCTGGAGTTCGCCGAGCTGCCGAAGACGATCTCCGGGAAGATCCGCCGGGTCGAGCTGCGGGCCAGCGAGATCGACAAGCATCCCGGCCGGGACGACCGGCCGGCGGGCGAGTTCAGGGAGGAGGACCTGCGATGAGCCTCTCCTACGCGTCGGGCGTCTCGGCCACGCCGCTGCTCGGCGACACGATCGGCGCGAACCTGGACAGGACGGTCGCGGCGCACGCGGAGCGCGACGCGCTCGTCGAGCGGGCGTCCGGCCGCCGATGGACCTACGAGCAGTTCTCCGACGACGTGGAGGCGGTCGCGCTCGGCCTCCGCGACCTCGGCGTCGTCAAGGGCGACCGGGTCGGCATCTGGGCGCCGAACTGCGCCGAGTGGATGCTCGTCCAGTACGCGACGGCCAAGCTCGGCGCCATCCTCGTCAACATCAACCCCGCCTACCGGGTGCACGAGCTGGAGTTCGTCCTCAACCAGGCCGGCGTCCGGACGCTGATCGCGGTGCCGGTGTTCAGGACGTCCGACTACGCGGCGATGATCGAGCAGGTCAGGCCCGGGTGCGCGGCCCTGCGCGACGTCGTGCTCATCGGCACGCCCGGGTGGGACGCGCTGATGGAGGCCGGCCGCACCGGCGAACCGGGCGTCCTCGACGAGATCGGGCGGATGCTCACCGCCGACGACCCGATCAACATCCAGTACACGTCCGGGACGACGGGGTTCCCCAAGGGCGCGACGCTGTCGCACCACAACATCCTGAACAACGGCTACTTCGTCGGCGAGCTGTGCGGCTACGACGAGGAGGACCGCGTCTGCGTGCCGGTGCCCTTCTACCACTGCTTCGGCATGGTCATGGGGAACCTGGCGGCGACGAGCCACGGCGCGTGCGTCGTGATCCCCGCGCCGGCGTTCGACCCGAAGGCGACGCTGGAGGCGGTCGCGGCGGAGCGCTGCACGTCGCTGTACGGGGTGCCGACGATGTTCATCGCCGTCCTGAACGAGCCGTCGCTCGCCGGGCTCGACCTGTCCGGCCTGCGCACCGGGATCATGGCCGGGTCGCCGTGCCCGGTCGAGGTGATGAAGCAGGTCATCGAGCGGCTCGGGATGAGCGAGGTCGCGATCTGCTACGGCATGACCGAGACGTCGCCGGTGTCCACGCAGACCCGCGCGGGCGACTCGCTGGAGCGCCGCGTGTCCACGGTCGGCACCGTCCTGCCGCACCTGGAGATCAAGGTGGTCGACCCGGAGACGGGCGTGACCGTCCCGCGCGGCGTCCCCGGCGAGTTCTGCACGCGCGGCTACTCGGTGATGCTCGGCTACTGGGACGAGCCGGACAAGACGGCCGAGGCCGTCGACACGGCCCGCTGGATGCACACCGGCGACCTCGCGGTGATGGACGAGGAGGGCTACGTCACCATCACCGGCCGGATCAAGGACATGGTGATCCGGGGCGGGGAGAACATCTACCCGCGCGAGATCGAGGAGTTCCTCTACACCCACCCCGACATCGTCGACGCGCAGGTCATCGGCGTCCCGGACGAGAAGTACGGCGAGGAGCTGATGGCCTGGGTGCGGCTGCGCGAGGGCGTGCCGGGCCTGACCGCCGGGGAGCTGCGCGCGTTCTGCGAGGGCAGGCTCGCCCACTACAAGATCCCCCGCTACGTGCACGTGGTGGAGGAGTTCCCGATGACGGTCACCGGCAAGATCCGCAAGGTGCAGATGCGCGCGGAAGCCGTGGACATCCTCGGCCTTGAGGACACCGCCTCCCGGCACGCCTAGGCGCCTCGGCTCGCCGCACGACAAGGTTCGCCCGTTCCGCCACTTTCGTCGCGGGGGTCGCGCAGGGCATTCTCAAGGCATGGGCGATGACGTGGGGGCCGTCCGGTCGGCGGTGCTGACGCTGCAGCGCACGACCGGCCTGCCCATGGTGTTCGGGGGCGCACTCGGCGGCCAGGACCGGCTGGTGATCACCGAGCTGGTCGGCAACAGGACCGAGTCGCTGAACGGCCTCGTCGTGCGGCAGGGCAACGGGCTCGGCGGCAAGGCGATGGCCATGGGACGTCCCGCGTGGGTCAGCAACTACCCGTGCTCGGCGGCGATCAGCCACGACTACGACCGGCCCGTCGGGCGCGAGGGGCTGCTGTCGATCGTCGCGGTCCCGATCGTCGTGCGGCGGCGCGTCCGCGGCGTCCTCTACGGCGCGCTGAGGGAGCCGCTGTCGCTGGCCGACCGCGTCGTGGGCGCGGCCGTGGAGGCGGCCCGCGACCTCGAACAGGACCTCGCCGTCCAGGACCGCGCGGACGAGGCGCTGGCGCGCACGCCGCCCGGCACGTCGGCGGCGCGCTGGGAGGAGGTCCGGGCCGTGCACGCGGAGCTGCGCGCCCTGGCCGAGCAGGTCCGCGACCTGCCCACCCGCGACCGCCTGCGGGAGGCGTCGCTGCGCCTGGCGGCGGCCGGGCTGGACGAGCCGGCCGGCCCGGCGCGCCCCGTCCTGTCCCCCCGCGAGCTGGACGTCCTGTCGTACGTCGCGATCGGCTGCACCAACGCCGAGGCCGCCGAGCGCCTGGGGCTGCTGCCGGAGACGGTGAAGAGCTACCTGCGGTCGGCGATGCGCAAGCTCGACAGTCACACCCGGCTGGAGGCCGTGACCGCCGCCCGCCGCGCCGGGCTGCTCCCCTGATCCTCGCGCCTCGCCGCCCGGCGCCCCGCGAACGAGGCGGCGGCCGCGGCGAGCGCCGTCCCGCCGAAGCCGAGCATCACGGCGGTGAACGCCGGGCCGTGGCCGCCGGGGAAGCCGAGGTACAGGGTCCCGAAGACGGCGACGCCCGCGACGCCCGCGAGCTGGAAGTTCATGTTGGCCAGGCCGCTCAGGTCGGCCGCGTACCGGTCCGGGACGTGCGCCGTCAGCCGCCCGAGCTGCGGCGCGAACCCGAGGCCGAGGCCGAGCCCACCGAACCCGAGAAGAACGGCCAGCGCCGCCCCGTCCGGGCGGGTCAGCCCCGCCACCGCGTACGCCGACGCGAGCAGCAGGTACCCGGCGACTGGCGCGCGGGCGGCCACGCGGGCGGGGAGGCGCGGCACGAGCGCCCCGGCTATCCCGAACGCGGCGACCCAGGGCACGAGCGCCAGGCCGGAGAACAGGGCGCTGCGGCCCAGACCGTCCTGCAGGTACAGGGCGAGGACGAACATCATCGCGTAGAAGGTGCCGGTGGCCATGCCGAGGGCGCCGAGCGTCCACGCCACCACCGGGCGGCCGAGCACGCCGAGGGCGAGCAGCGGGGACGCGGCGCGCCGCTGCCGCCTGACGAACAGGGCGGCCACCGGCACGCAGGCCGCGAGCGACGCCCACGTCCACGGGGGCCAGCCCGCCTCGCGCCCGAACAGCAGCGGGACGACCGCCAGCAGGGCCGCCGCGGACAGCAGGGCGGCCCCGGCCAGGTCGAGGCGCGCACCGCGTCCGCCCGCGTCCGCCGGCAGCAGCCGCGCGCCGACCGCGAGCAGCACGACCCCGGCCGGCACGTTGACCAGGAAGACCGGGCGCCAGCCGAGCCCGCCCACGTCGGCCGAGACCAGCACGCCGCCGAGCACCTGGCCCGCGACCGCGCCGCCGGACAGCGCCACCGCGAGCAGCCCCTGCGCCCGCGCCCGCGCCGGGCCGGTGAAGTGGAGCTGGATGCCCGAGAGGACCTGCGGGACCATCAGCGCCCCGGCCGCCCCCTGCGCCAGGCGCGCGGCGACCAGCACGCCGGTGGAGGGGGCCAGCCCGCACGCGAGCGAGGCCGCCGTGAACGCGCCGAGCCCGAGCAGGAACATCCGCCGGTGGCCGCGCGCCTGCCCGAGCCGCGCGCCGGTCACCAGCAGGACGGCGTAGGCGAGCGTGTAGCCGGAGACGACCAGGCCGAGGGCGCCGCCGGAGGGCCGCAGATCCGCCCTGATGGACGGACCCGCGACGTTCACGACCGCGGTGTCGACGTTAACCATGAACTGCCCGGCGAGCAGAACCGCGAGCATGAGCGCGGGCCACCGGGGACCGGTCTGGGAAGTCTCGCCCGTCGTGGGCGGGGATGTCGAGGACGGGGGTGTCGAGGACGGGGGTGTCGAGGGCATGCGAGCACAACCCCGGCCGCCGCCACCGGGTTGCGGTGCGGCGGGCCGGCGGGGCCTTCACGGGGGTCCGGTGAACACCGCGGGGCCGCGCGGTCTTCGTCGGATCGGGCCCGGCGACGGGGTCAGCGGCGTGGGCGTCGTCCAGTACAGATCGGCCCCCGCGGCGCACTGCCTGGTAAAACGGTCACCGCACGCCGGCTGCGCCGGGCCGTGATCGCTCGGCCGTCCCGCCTCGTTTCCGGGCGGGGACGTCCGGCCCCCGATTCGCACTGACGACCGTAACACCTCCGCCGACACGATCGTCGCCGCCCGCCGCCGGGCCGCCGTCAGTGGCCCGACCTGCGGCGCAGCGCTCACGCCCGAAATCGGACCACTCAGGTGAGTCGATTGTGATCCCATAGCGGCCTCCTACCCGCCCAAAACCCCGATAGCGTGGGACTTGTGGAGGTTGAGGACTCAGGTTGGACATCCCGCCGCAAAGCACTCTGGCTGATGGGGGCGGCCGCGGGTCTCGCCGCGCTCGGCGCGGACGGCGCGGGTCCTCCGCACGGGTCGGGGGAGCCCGGATGGGCCGTGCCCGCCCCCCGCGCGAGACCGGTCATCCATCCGACCCCGACGCCCACCCCGACGCCGACGCCGACCCCCCGGCCCGCGCCGTGGACGCCCGCGAAGCTCACCGCGCTGGAGACCCCCGTCCGCGAGCTGTCGCAGCTGTCGCCCCCGCCGCCCGCCCAGTCGATCGCCCTCACCATCGACGACGGCCCGAGCCCCCTGTGGACGCCCCGCGTGCTCGACCTGCTGGCCGAGCACCGGATCCACGCGACGTTCTTCGTCATCGGCGAGCAGGTGAAGGAGTTCGCCAAGCTCACCCGCCGCATCGCCGACGCCGGCCACCAGATCTGCAACCACACCGAGACGCACCCGATCTACATCGCGAACATGTCGAAGAAGCGGGTCCGCAAGGAGATCGTCGAGGCGCACGACCGGATCGCCGACGTGACCGGCGTCGTGCCCCAGTTCTTCCGCTCCCCCGGCGGCGCGTGGACGAAGACGATCCTGGAGACGGTGGCCGAGCACGACATGCTGCCGATCGACTGGGCCGTCGACCCGCGCGACTGGGCCCGTCCCGGAGTGGGCCACATCCGCCGCACCCTCATGAAGGGCAAGGCCGGCAACATCATGCTGTGCCATGACGGGGGCGGCGACCGCTCCCAGACCCTCAAGGCCCTGGAGACCGTCATCCCGAAGATGAAGAAGCGCGGCCTGACCTTCGTGGCGCTCTGACCTTCGGTCTCCGGGTGTACTCAGGTACACCCCACGCTCGGGGTGCGGGCACACTGTGCTGCGAGGGCGCCGCCAGAAGACTGGACTCCAGACGGCAAGCGACCTGCGGAGGATCCGGTGAACGGTGGACTGGTGGAAGAGACACGGCTGCAACGGCATGTGAGGGCGCCCTGGCGGGGGCTGGCCCTCTGGCTGCTCGGCATCCCCGCGACGCTCGCCGGCCTGTGGTTCATCACGGTGGTCTCGATGATCACGAGTTTCGTCGGGGTGCTGCTCTTCCCGTCCTCGACGATGCTGCTCCGCGAGCGGCTCGACGCCTACCGGGTCCGCATCAACCGGTGGACCGAGGTCCGGATCGCGCGGCCGTACCTGCCCGAGCCGGAGCGCGAGCCCGGAGTCCACGGCATGTTCAAGCGGTTCGTCGCGCTGGTCGGCGACCCGGCCACCTGGCGCGACTACCTGTGGACCCTCACCGACCCGATCGTCTCGGTGTTCACCGCGGCGCTGCCCGGCCTGCTGATCCTGTACGGGGTGTGGGGGTACGTGCTCGCCGCCTTCGCCGGCGAGATGATCGGGCACTACGGCGGCAGCGACTGGTACGCCTACGTCCACGTCACCGAGGGGTACGGCCGCGACACCGGCCGGGTCCTGTCCACGGTGGCCGTCGCCACCGCGTGCATCGCCCTCGGCTACGCCATCGGCCCGAAGATGCTGACCGCCTACGGGCACTGGGGCCGCGCCATCCTCGGCCCGACGCGCAAGTCGGAGCTGGCGCTGCGCGTCCAGCACCTCACCGAGACCCGGTCGGAGGCCGTGGACGCCTCCGCCGCCGAGTTGCGCCGCATCGAGCGCGACCTGCACGACGGCGCGCAGGCCCGGCTCGTGGCGATGGGGATGAGCCTCGGCGCGATCGAGCACCTGCTCGACCGGGACCCGGAGAAGGCCCGCATCCTGCTCGCCGAGACCCGCGCGTCCTCGGCCAAGGCGCTGCACGAGCTGCGCGACCTCGTCCGCGGCATCCACCCGCCGGTGCTCGCCGACCGCGGCGTCGCCGACGCGGTCCGGGCCCTCGCGCTCGACCACCCGCTGGACGTCGAGGTGTCCGCCGACCTGCCGGCGCGGCCCGAGCCGCCGGTCGAGTCCGCCGCCTACTTCGCGGTGTCGGAGATCCTCACCAACGCGGCCAAGCACTCCGGCGCCTCCCGCGTCTGGATCGACATGCGGCACGAGAACGGCATGCTGCGGATCACCGTCACCGACGACGGCCGCGGCGGCGCCACCCTGGAGGGCGGCTCCGGGCTGCGCGGGATCGAGCGGCGGATCGGTACATTCGACGGCGTCCTCGCCCTCAGCTCGCCCGTGGGCGGCCCGACGATCGTGACCATGGAGCTGCCGTGCGCGTTGTCCTCGCCGAAGATCTCGCCCTCCTGAGGGAGGGCCTCGTCAGCCTCCTGGAGTCGCACGACTTCGAGATCGCGGCGGCCGTCGACAACGGCCCGTCCCTGCTGAAGGCACTGGTCGACCACCGCCCGGACGTGGCGGTGGTCGACGTGCGCCTGCCCCCGTCCTTCACCGACGAGGGCCTCCAGGCGGCGCTGGAGGCGCGGCGGCAGATCCCGGGGCTGCCCGTCCTCGTGCTCTCGCAGTACGTCGAGCAGCTCTACGCCCGCGAACTGCTCGCCGACGGCACCGGCGCGATCGGCTACCTGCTCAAGGACCGGGTGTTCGACGCGGCGCAGTTCGTCGACGCGGTCCGCCGGGTCGCCGCGGGCGGCACCGCCATGGACCCCGAGGTCATCTCCCGGCTCGTGGCCCGGGGGACCCGCGACACCCCGCTCGGCCGTCTCACCCCGCGCGAGACCGAGGTCCTGGAGCTGATGGCGCAGGGACGCTCCAACGCGGCGATCGCGGAGCGGCTCGTCGTCACCGAGCGCGCGGTGACCAAGCACACCGCGAACATCTTCGCCAAGCTCGACCTGCCCGTGACCGGCGACGACAACCGCCGCGTGCTCGCCGTCCTGGCCTACCTCAACCGCTGAGCCGCCCGCCGCCGGGCGCGGCGGTGGCGTAGTCTGCCCCGCGAGCAGGCCCGGGGAGGGCGCGATGACCGTGATTCTCGTTCTGCTGTGCCTGGCGATCGCCGGGCGGGAGCTGTGGCTGGCGTTCGAGCGCGGGCGGACGCCGGGCGCGCCCGAGATCGCCGACATCCGCACGCAGCTGCGCGACGCCGACGCTCGGATCAGGTCGCTGGTCGCCCAGATCAACGACCGGCTGGTGCCGGACGTGAGCGGCCGGCTGAAAGAGCAGCGGGAGGCCGCCGAGGAGCAGCGCGCGGCCGTGGAGCGGCTGGCCGCCGAGATGGCCGAGCTGCGCGGGCACCTCGCCCGGCGCCTCGACCAGGCCGCCGCCGCGTCCCTCGGCGCCGACCCCGCCGACCTGGTCACCGGGTCCCTCACCGTCGCGCCGGCCGAGGCGCGCCCGGCGTCGTCCGGTCCCTTCGAGCGGTTCGCCGAGCACCACGGGCTGCGCGTCGAGCTGACCGACGGGGACCGCTACTACCTGTCCGGACGCAGCCCGCGCGGCCTGGAACGCGACTTCATCGATCTCGTGGCGGCGCTGCGCGAGCACCGCGTGGACTCCGCCGACCCGACGCGGGCCCTGCTGGGCGCGCTGCGCGACGCCGACCGGGGCGGGGCGCGGATCGGGCCGCTCCTCATGGCCCGGACACCGGAGTCGCTGGTGTGCGGGGTTCTGCCGCTCGCCGAGCTGCGCCGCCCCGACGCCGCCGGCCTGCTCGACGACCCGGACGCCGCCGCCCGGCGCCTCCACCGCCTCCCCGAAGGCCGGTTCTGCGACGTGTCCGCCTGGCCCGCGCTCAACGCCTGACCGCCGCCGCGCGGCCGCTACCGCAGGGGAGCCTTCCAGGGGAACTCGGGTGCCCGGCGTTCGAGGAACGCGGCGATGCCCTCCTCGACCTCCCCGCTCGCGGCGACCTCGGCGAGCCACCGCCGCGCCTTCTCCTCGACCGGGCCCGCAGCGACGATGGCGTCCACGATGTCCTTGGTCGCCCGCTGGGTGAGCAGGGACCGGGACGCGAGCGTCTCGGTGAACGCGGTGACGCGGTCGTGCAGGCCCCCCGCGGGGACCACCTCGTCCAGCAGCCCGATGCGCAGCGCGTGCGCCGCGCCGACCAGGTCGGCGGAGAAGAGCAGGTACTTCGCCGCCGACGGCCCCACCAGCCCGACCAGCCGCGCCGTCGCGGCGGCCGGGTAGACGATGCCGAGCCGGGCCGGCGTGATCCCGAAGCGCGCGTCGTCCGCCGCGAACCGCAGGTCGCAGGCGGCCGCGAGCTGGCAGCCGCCGCCGACGCAGTACCCCTCGATCGCGGCGAGCGTCGGCTTGCCGAACGCGGCCAGCGCCCGCTCGGCGACCGTCGACAGGTGCGAGTCGTCGTCGCGGTGGATGTCGTCCAGCTCGGAGATGTCGGCGCCCGCGCAGAAGTTCCCGCCCGCCCCCGTCAGCACCACGACCCGGACGTCCGGGTCGGCGGCGAGACCGTCCAGGATGCCGGGCAGCGCCCGCCACATGTCCGCCGACATGGCGTTCCGCTTGGCCGGCCGGTCGATCGTGATCGTCCCGACGCCTCCGGCCGCCTCGAACCGCAGCCCCTCGCCCATCGTCCTCCCTCGCCCCGCGCAGCGCGGCTCATCGTATTCGCCCAGGACCCGGCGCCCGCCGCGGGAGGGCCGTCGGGCCGTCGGAACCTGGAGGCCCGTCCGGTAGTCATAACCATCGTCAGCATGAGCACCGGGGCCGCGACGGGGGGACGCCGCGGCGCCGGACGGACGCAGGGGGACCTCCGCGTGAAAGCCGCCACCGAAATCGGGGAATGCGAAAACGCCCTCGATTGCTGTACTGTCGAGGCAACGTCCTTGGATTCACACGACTCACGTCGAGGACGTCTCTTCCCCGCCCGGGCCATCTGAGCGCCCGGTGAGTTTCGGCCCGGCGCGCACACGGCGTGCGGGGCCACCGCACAAGGGAGCCGACGTCAGCCCGGTGGACCGAGCTGCATCCTTCGCATTCCTCTCGCGTACGCGCCGCGGGTTCCGCCGCCGTACGCGGACTTCGACTCCGGGCGGCGCCGCCCGCCGCGCGCCCGCCTGAGAAGGGACTTGTATGTCCGCCCCCACACTCGAATCAGAACCCGCGGCAGGCCGCAAGGCCCCCGCACGCGGCGCGCACGCCGTGTCCGCGCAGAGCGCCCGCAAGGACGGCCGGCAGCCGCGGCGCCCGGCCGACGACGGCCCGACCGTCCCCTTCCACGGCCTGCTGTCCCTCCAGGACAAGCACGCGTTCGTCCGCACGTCCGGCTACCTCGCCGGCCCGGAGGACGTGCACGTCTCCCTCGCCCAGGTCAGGGCCCACCACCTGCGTCCCGGCGACGTGGTCGCCGGTTTCGCCAAGGCGCCCAAGCAGGGCCGGGGCGACTCCCCCACCCTCGTCCGCGTCGAGACGGTGAACGGCCTCCCGGTCGCGGAGGCGGCGAACCGGCCCGAGTTCGGCGCCCTCACCCCGCTGTTCCCCGAGGAGCGGCTGCGCCTCGACACCGGCCCCCTCGCGACCCGCGTCATCGACCTGGTCGCGCCGATCGGCAAGGGGCAGCGCGGGCTCATCGTGTCGCCGCCGAAGGTCGGCAAGACGATGGTGCTGCAGTCCGTCGCGAACGCCATCGCGGAGAACAACCCCGAGGTCCACCTCATGGTCGTGCTCATCGACGAGCGGCCCGAGGAGGTCACCGACCTGCAGCGGACCGTGCGCGGCGAGGTGATCCACTCGACCTTCGACCGTCCCGCGCGCGACCACACCGCGCTCGCCGAGCTCGCCGTGGAGCGGGCCAAGCGCCTCGTCGAGCAGGGCCACGACGTCGTGATGCTGCTCGACTCGATCACCCGGCTCGGCCGCGCCTACAACCTCGCGGCGCCCTCCAGCAGCCGCATCCTCGCCGGCGGCGTCGCGACGACCGCGATCTACCCGCCGAAGAAGTTCTTCGGCGCCGCCCGCAACATCGAGAACGGCGGCTCGCTCACCATCCTCGCCACCGCCCTGGTGGAGACGGGGTCCCGCATGGACGACGTCTTCTTCGAGGAGTACAAGGGCACCGGCAACATGGAGCTGAAGCTCGACCGGGGCCTCGCCGACCGCCGCGTGTTCCCCGCCGTCGACATCGAGGCGTCCGGGACGCGCCGCGACGAGCTGCTCATGTCCCCCGAGGAGCTCGCCCTCTCCTGGCGCCTGCGCCGCGCCCTCCAGGGCCTGGACAAGCAGTCGGCCATCGAGCAGCTCCTGGAGAAGATGAAGGGCACCTCCTCCAACGCCGAGTTCCTCCTGCGCCTCCAGCACACGACCTGACCGGCCCCGCGATCCGGCCGGGGCTCAGCCGCCGCTCTCCGGCCTGAACGAACTGAGGATCCTGTCGTAGAGGCGCTGGCCCGGCGTCCACTCCGGGTCGGGCGCGTGGAAGCAGAACTCGTACCCGGCCGCGCGACCGCACAGCACGTGCCGGACGGCGTCGTGCACACCGTCCCGCCAGGTGAACTCCCATTCGGCGGCGCCGTCGATGACCTCGGGCACCGGTTCCAGCCGCAGCCGCTGGTAGCCGGGATAGCGGTGCCCCGCCACGGCGCCGCGCTCCTCGGAGCGCAGCCCGGTCAGCGGGTCGCCGGGCGCCGGGGCGATGCGCAGCCCCCGTCCCGTGCCGACGTCCTTCCAGGTCATCACGCTGCCGCGCCGCTCCGCCTGCCAGCCCGCGGGCACCCGCACCGAGTAGGCGCCCGCCTCGTGATACTTCGCCGTCTTCACCGACACGCCCGCCGCCGGGCGCAGCGCGACCGCGTCGCCCTTGCCGATCGACGTCCACCGGGCCGTCCAGGTCCCCGCCCCGGCCGCGAGCGCCGCGAGCAGCGCCACGCTGACGACCGTCCCGGGCCGCGGCCGCCGCGACGGCAGCGCCGGGACCCGCCACCCCGCCTCCCGCGAACCGCACGGCGGCTTGCCGGACGGGTCGCCCGGCGGCCTCCCGCCGCGCAGCGTCCACGGGACCCGCGGCCCGCGCGGGACCGGCGCCCTCGGCGCGTCCCGCGACACCCAGGCGCCGCTGAGCGCCCACGGCACCCGGCGCCCCAGAACGGTGCGGTGCGCGGAGAAACGGCGGGGATGCGGCACCGGCGCGCGGGTGAAACCGGGTTCCGGAACCGTTCCGATGACCCTTTGCAGCATTTCCGCGGTGGCCTCGGCCGTCAATCTGTCCTCCGGCCGCTGCCGCAGCAGCCCTTCGATGACCGAACCCAGCGGACCGGCCCGGACGGGGCGCGCATAGTCGCCCAGGAGAACCGCCACCATCGACGCGAGCGCATGGCAGCGCAGGAAAGGCGAAAAGCCCTCGACCGCCGTGTAGAGCGTCGCGCCGAGCGACCACAGGTCGGACGCCTCCACGCTCGGCAGGCCGTTCACCCGCTCCGGCGGGAGGTACGCGGGAGAGCCCTCGATCCCGGCGAGCAGGGTGTCGGCCGGCTGCGGGCCCTTGCCGGTGTGGACGGCGAGGCCGAAGTCGCTGAGCAGGACCCTTCCGTCGTCGCACAGCAGGACGTTGCTGGGCTTGACGTCGCGGTGCAGGATGCCCGCCGAGTGCGACGCGCGGAGCACCGACAGGACGGCCGCGCCGATCTCCGCCGTCCGGCGC
Source organism: Actinomadura sp. NPDC000929 (assembly GCF_040492065.1). NCBI lineage: Bacteria > Bacillati > Actinomycetota > Actinomycetes > Streptosporangiales > Thermomonosporaceae > Actinomadura > Actinomadura sp. NPDC000929. Next base: position 17,932 of record NZ_JBEUPA010000027.1, read on the forward strand.
ACGCCGAGCGGGCCGTCCTCCGTGACCAGCCTGTGCAGGGAGCACGACTCCAGGAACTCCATGACGATCCAGGGGCGGCCGTCCTCGATGATGAGGTCGTGCACGGCGACCACGCCGGGATGGCGCAGGGCGGCGGTCGCGCGGGCCTCGGAGAACAGGCGCCTGCACATCACCCTGCGCTCGCTCTCGGTGATGCGCGGGGGGAGGTGGACCTCCTTGACCGCGACGTCCCGGTCGAGCATCTCGTCGTACGCCCGCCAGACGGTGCCCATGCCGCCTCTGCCGACGACAGAGAGCAGGCGATACCGGCGCGCGAGCGGTATCAGCCGATCCCCACTCATGGGGCGGTTATTCGCCGGAACGCGCCCAAGGCACGCTCCCTCGGCATCAATTGATTCTTGACTGGCGTTCGCCGGGGAAAGTGCGGCCGCGCGTGGTATAACCCACACACGGTGGCTTTACCAAGACTCTACGCGAGCACGCTCTTGGCCCACTTGTAATCGGACTTCCCGACGGCGGTTCGCTGTACCTCGTCGACCAGGGTCATCTGCCGCGGAAGCTTGTAACCCGCGAGACGTTCGCGGCAGTACTCGGTCAGATCCTCAAGGGTCACCGTCGCGCCGGGACGCGGGGCGACGACGGCGGCGACGCGCTGCCCGAACCGCTCGTCCGGCAGGCCCACGACGACCGCGTCCTCCACGGCCGGGTGGTCCTTGAGCGCGACCTCGACCTCCTCCGGGTACACCTTCTCCCCGCCCGTGTTGATCACGAGGGAGCCGCGGCCGAGCAGCGTGATCGTCCCGTCCTCCTCCAGGCTCGCGAAGTCGCCGGGGACCGACCAGCGCGTCCCGTCCGCGGCGGTGAAGAACGTCGACGCCGTCTTCGCGGGGTCGTTGTAGTAGCCGAGCGGGATGTGGCCGCTCCGGGCCAGCCTGCCGATCTCACCGGGCCGCACGACGTTCAGGTCGTCGTCGAGGACGGTGATGCCGGGCTTCATCATGAACCGGGCCGTCCCCTCCTTGGCCCCGACGGACGGGCCGCAGGCGCCGGTCTCCGACGCGCCGTAGTTGTCGAGGAACATGATGTTCGGCAGGTACTCCAGCAGGGCGGCCTTCGCCCCCTCGGTCAGCGGCGCGCCGCCGGACGCGATCGCCATCAGCGAGGACGTGTCGTGATCGCCGGAGGCGAGCGCCTTCGCGACCGGGCGCGCCATGACGTCGCCGACCAGCATCATCACGTTCGCCTGCTCCTCGGCGAGCAACCTCAGGGCCCTGTCGGCGTCGAACGCGTGGTCGGTGTAAAGGACGACCTTGGCGCCGCTGAACAAACCCATGAACGCGACCCACTGGCCCGCGCCGTGCATGACGGGCGCGCAGTCGAGCACGGCCATGGCGGGCTGGTCGGCGTTGGCGGCCAGCTCCTCGGGGCTGCCGATGGGGTCGCCGAGGACGTTCCCGCCGCCGAGCGCGCCGAAGAAGATGTCCTCGCAGCGCCACTCGACGCCCTTCGGATAGCCCGTCGTCCCGCCCGTGTACATGATGTAGCGGTCGTCGCTGGAGCGCTCGGGGAAGTCGTCGTCCGGGGCGGCGCCCGCGAGCGCCTTCTCGTACTCGACCGCGCCGGGGATCTCGGCCGCGGAACCGTCCTCCAGCACGACGACGTGCCGCAGCGCCGGCAGCTCGCCGCGGATCTCCTCCACCCTCGCCAGCAGCGAACGCTCCCCGACGAGCGCCACCGAGTCGGAGTCGGCGAGGACGTGGCGCAGCTCGGCGGCGACGTAGCGGAAGTTCACCGGGATCGGCACGGCGCGGATCTTGAACGCGCCGAGCATCGCCTCGATCCACTCGGCCCGGTTGTAGGCGAGGATCGCCACGTGCTCGCCCGGCCGCACCCCGGCCTCGGCGAGATGGTGCCCGACGCGGCTCGCCCGCTCGCTGAGCTGCCGGTACGTCCGCCGCTCGGCGCCCGCCACCAGGGCGGGGCGGTCCGGCCCCGCCGCGGCCAGGATCTCGAGCAGGTCGGCCAGGTTGTAGCTTCGCGCCATGCCACGTCCTCGCGTTTCGGGGTGGGGGACTGCCCCCGATCCTCCATGCGGACCGGCGCCGACTCAATCCTTGTCGACATCCAGTCCAATGAGATGAGTCACATCTCACGTGCCTGATCCGGCCACGCTCAAGGTTCTTACACGGCTCTTATCTGGGTACCGGCATGCTTGGTCGTAACGATTGAATATCAGACGGGGGTAGTGGTGAGCGCAGGTGCGATGGCGTGGACCCCTCCGACGTGGGAGGAGATCGTCAGCGAGCACTCGACCCGGGTGTTCCGGCTGGCGTACCGGCTGACGGGCAACCGCCACGACGCCGAGGACCTCACCCAGGACGTCTTCATCCGGGTCTTCCGCTCCCTGTCCTCCTACAGTCCCGGCACGTTCGAGGGCTGGCTGCACCGGATCACGACGAACCTGTTCCTCGACCGCGCCCGCCGCAAGCAGCGCATCCGGTTCGACTCCCTCGGCGACGACGCCGCCGAGCGCCTGCAGGGCCGCGAGCCGGGCCCCGCGCAGGCCTACGACGAGCGGCACCTCGACCACGACATCCAGAAGGCGCTGGACGGCCTCGCCCCGGAGTACCGCGCCGCCGTCGTCCTGTGCGACATCGAGGGCCTGTCGTACGAGGAGATCGCCGCGTCGCTGAACGTCAAGCTCGGCACCGTCCGATCCCGCATCCACCGGGGCCGCGCGCAGCTGCGCGCCGCGCTGGAGCACCGCCGTCCCGCCGAGTGCGCAGTGACGAGCATCACTAGTGACCGCTGAGTAACTTCCGGCCTACCCTTCGCCCGTGGACAACGCGCGGGTGAACATCGCTTTCGAGCGCCGCGGCGAGGGGCCGCCCCTCGTCCTGCTGCACGGCATCGGCCACCGCCGCCAGGGGTGGGCCCCCGTCATGGACCTGCTCGCCGCCGAACGCGAGGTCGTCGCGGTCGACCTGCCCGGGTTCGGCGACTCCCCGCCGCTGCCCGACGGCGCCCCCTACACGCTGGACACGGCCGTCTCCGCGCTCGCGGACGCCTTCGCCGCCCTCGGCCTGGACCGCCCGCACATCGCGGGCAACTCCCTCGGCGGCCTGTTCGCCCTCGAAGCCGCCGACCGCGGCCTCGCCAGCTCGGCGACCGCGCTGTCCCCCGCCGGCTTCTTCAACAACCTGGAGTTCCGCTACGGCATGTCGGTGCTGCGCGCGTCGCGGCTCGGCGCCCGCGTCCCCGAGACGTTCCTCACCCGGCTGGCCCGCTCACCGCGCCGCCGCACGCTCATGTTCGGCATGATCTACGGCCGTCCCGACCTGATGGACGTCGAGACCCTCGCGGGGGACGCCCGCGCCATGCGCGACGCCCCGGGCTTCGAGCCCACCCTCCGCGCGGGCCGCACCACCCGGTTCCTCGGCTCCTGCGCCGACGTCCCCGTGACCATCGCCTGGGGCACGAAGGACCGCCTGCTCCTGCGCAGCCAGGCCATCCGCGCTCAGCGCCGCCTCCCCGACGCCCGCTTCGTCTGGCTGGAGGGCTGCGGCCACGTCCCCATGGCCGACGACCCCGCCCTCGTGGCGAAGGTCCTGCTGGAAGGCAGCGCGCACCCGCTCCGCGGCGCCCGTCCCGAGGCCGCCGCGTCGTAGGCCGTCCTCCGAAGGCGGATCTGGAGTGATCGGTCGTCCCCGGTTCATGCCTCGCGCCGGCATCCGGTGAGGAGGGTGGCGACCATGCGCCTGGCGTCGGCCTGGCCGTAGTCGGGGCCGGTGATGCAGAGGTTGCCGATGGCGCGCATGAGCGTGTAGGCGGAGACGTCGGGGCCGAGTTCGCCGGCGGTGGCGCACGCATCGAGCAACGTCGCGCACGCCGGGACCAGGGTGTCGAGCATCAGGGCGTGGAGGTTCTCCAGCCCTGGATCCCCCGACCCCAGAGCGGCTCCGAGACCGTGCTTGGTCACGAGGAACTCGACGAACGCGTCCACCCAGCGGGTCAGGGCGGTGAACGGGGAGGCCGACTCCTCCAGGAGCCGGGGGGCGAGTGCGGTGGCCGTGTCGATCTGGTGCCGGTAGACGGCGGTGACGAGATCCGCCCGGGTCGGAAAGTTCCGGTAGATCGTGCCGACGCCGACGCCGGCGCGTTCGGCGATGTCGCGGACGGGCGCCTGGACGCCCTGTTCCACGAAGACCGCCGCCGCGGCCGCCAGCACGCCGCTGCGGGTGCGCTGCGCCTGTGCTCGGCGCACTCCGACCGGTTCCGGCACGGGACCCTCCTTTTGCTCGCGGAACAATGTTCCGCTACTTTGGCGGAACAGTGCTCCGCCAAAGTATGGCAGAGCGATCCATGGAGAAAGCGCAGGTCTCCCATGTCCCATCGTCAGCTCGGCCAGCGGATCGTCTCCGTCAAGCCCATCACCGTCCCCGCGCCCGGCCGCGGCGTCGACCTGCAGGTGAAGGTCACCGCCCCGATGTCGGGCCGGAACCTGCCGGTCATCGTGTTCTCCCACGGCAACGCATGGTCCCTGGACGCGTACGAGCCCCTCGTCGACCGGTGGGCTGCGGCCGGGTTCCTCGTGGTGCAGCCCACCCACCTTGACTCCCGCCGCAACGCCATCGGTTGGGACAACCCGCGCTTCGCCACGATCTGGCGCGCCCGGATCTCCGACCTTCACGCGATCCTCGACTGCCTCGGCGACATCCTCGCCCAGGCCGGCGGCCTGGAGGCCCGCGTCGACCGCGAGCGCATCGCGGTCGTCGGCCACTCCTGGGGCGCCCAGACCGCCGGCGCGATCCTCGGCGCGCGCGTGCTCGACGCCGACGGCGTTCCCGGAGAGGACTTCTCCCACCCCGCGGTCTCGGCCGGCGCGCTGATCGCCGCGACCGGGACCGGCGACTCGCTCACCCCGTTCGCCGCCGAACACCTTCCGTTCATGAGGCCGGACTACTCCACCATGACCGCCCCGGCCCTGGTCGTCGCGGGCGGCGAGGACCGGTCGCGGCTCTCCACCCGGGGGCCGGAGTGGTTCACCGACGCCTACCGCCTCAGCCCGTCCCCGAAGAGCCTGCTCGTCGTCGCCGAGGGCGAGCACACCCTGGGCGGCGTCGCCGGCGAGGCGGTCGCCGAGACCACCGACGAGAACCCCGCCCGCGTCGCCCTCGTCGCCGATGCGATCTCCGCCTACCTCCTCGACGCCCTCAAGGTCGACGACACCGCGTGGACCGCCTTCGGCGACGCCGCCGCGGCCGGTGAAGGCGCGTGGAGCGTCTCCAGCAAGTGAGCCCGGCCGGACTGCTCCGTCGCGCTTTCGGGAAGACGGCCTCTACGGCTTCAGGTGGTCGGTCAGGTAGGTGAGGATCTCGTCTCGGGCCTGGAGGGTGGGGTGGCCGTCCTCGTCCACGAGGTGCGCGGTGACGACGCTGTGGGGGGTCGCGACCACGTCGCGGAAGAACGGCGGCGGGTCGGTGTTCGCGACGCCGCCCGGGAGCACGCGTCCGTCGAAGGCGTCGCCGAGCAGAGCCCGGTAGGCGGCGAACCTCTGACCTGTGCACCACCGGTCGTTGTCGAAGCGGTAGGCGAGGACGGTCAGGCCGTCGCGCGCGACGCGCTCCTTGAGCGCGCGGGCGTCGTCGTCGCCGAGTTCCAGGCCGGCGGGGTCGTCCAGCGGCAGTGACGGGTGGTTGACGACCGGCGCTATGACGGCCGGTTCCAGCGCCATGGTGAGGGCGAAGTTCCCGGTGAAGCAGAGCCCGATCGCGCCGACCCCCGGCCCGCCGCACTCGGCGTGGGCCCGGCGGGCGAGCCCGCGCAGCCACGCCGTGACGGGGCTGGTGCCGCCCCCGGCGAACGCCCGGAACTCGGCGCTCACGCAGGCCCGGCGGACGACCCGCTCGCCGTCGCGACCGTGGGGTAGGCGCCGTCGCGGCCGAAGAGCGACGGCACGTGGACGGTGAAGCCCGCGTCCCGCACCCACCGCGCCAGCCGCAGGACGTCCGGACTGATGCCGGGCATCTCAGGCATCAGCACGACGGCCGGGCTGGTGCCCGCGACGTGGACCGTCTTCACCACCCCGTCCACGTCCACCTGCCGCCGCGAGAAGTCGGCGATCGCATCGTCAAGGCGCCCGCCGGCACCGGCCACGACGCCGGCTTTCGTGGCCTGGTCAACGGCTGGGCTCTGGTCGGCGCCCGTGCTCTCGTCGGCGCCGGGGGTGTTCTCAGCGCTCGTCGGTTCCTCGGTGTTCATGGGGACAGCGTGGCCGGGCGGCACGCCTTGCCGGGAGAGGCCGGATCGCCATGTGCGGGGGTAATCTCGCCATCGCGGGTGACGGCGGGAGGCAGGCGTGGGTGCGCTGCGGGTGGGGGTGCTGGCCTATCCGGGCTGCTTCGCGTCGGAGGTGTTCGGCGTGCCCGACCTGCTGACGATGGCCGGGCACGTCGCCGGTCCGGATCGCGCCGGCTACGACGTGGCGGTGGTCTCGCCGCGCCGCCGCGTCGTCGCCTCGGGAGGCGTGGCGCTGGCCGCCTCCCCGCTCCGGGAGGTCGACGTCCTCGTCGTGCCGGGGTTCGAGCTGCGTCCGGGCCTCGACGTGGACGCGAAGCTCGCCGGGCTGGCCCCGGAGATCGCGGCCGTCCGCTCGCACGCCGCCGCGGGAGGCGCGGTGGTCTCGATCTGCGTCGGCGCGTTCCTGCTCGCCGCGGCGGGGCTGCTCGACCGGCGCCGGGCCACGACGGCGTGGCTGTTCGCGGACGAGCTGGCCCGGCGCTGCCCCGGCGCCGACGTCAGGCCCGACCTCCTGGTCGTCACCGACGCGGGGGTGACGACCACGGCGGCGTTCAGCGCCATGTACGACTTCGCCCTGGAACTGGTGCGCCGGCACAGTGGCGCCGGCGTGGCGCGGGCGACCGCGCGGATGGCGCTCGTGGACGACGCGCGCTCGTCCCAGGCCCCCTACGTCGACGCCCGTCTCCTCCCGCGTCCCGGACACGAGTTCTCCCGCCGGGTCATGCGGCACCTCGACCAGAGCCTCGCCGCCCGGTACGACCTCGCCGCGCTGGCGGACGCGTTCAACGTCAGCACCCGGACCCTGCTGCGGCGCTTCGCCGACGAGACGGGCCAGAGCCCGCTGGAGTACCTCCAGTCGGCCCGCGTCCGGCGCGCACGCCACCTCCTGGAGACCACGGACCGGACGGTCGCCACCGTCGCCGCCGCGGTCGGGTACCGCGACGCCGGGACCTTCGCGGCCCTCTTCGCCCGCCACACCGGGCGGCGCCCGAAGGACTACCGCGCGACCTTCCGGCGTCCCGCACGCTGAGGGCCCGCACGCGAAAAGGCCGGGGCCCGCGCACCTGAGTGCGCGGACCCCGGCCTCATGCCGGCTCGACTCAGCCGGTCACCGGGAGGTCGCCGGGAACCGGGGTCGGGGCGGGGGCCTCACCGGGCGGGGCCGAAGGCGGCGCGGGCTGGCCCGGCTGCGACGGCTGGGACGGCTGACCGGGCTGGCTCGGCTGCCCCGGCTGGCTCTTGCCGCAGCTCGCGGACGCGATGCTGATCGTCTGCGTCTTGCCCGCCAGGGTCGCCGACACCTCGATCGCGGTGACCGTGAGGTTCCCGTCGTGCCCGCGGACCTGCTTGTTCAGCGTGACCGTGACGTTGCCGAGGCCCTTCAGGTCGGTGGTGACGGTGGTGTTGGGCGTCGCGCCGAGCTTCAGCGCCCGGGTGCCGAGCGTCGCGCCCACCACGTGGGAGACTCCGGTGCCGTTCTCGCACTTGGCGGAGACGGCGTGCGCGGACAGGCCGAGCTTGGCGACCCGCAGGTCGGCGACGGACGCGCGGCCGTGCCCGGCCCAGGCGGAGCCGTTCAGCAGCCGCGCCTGGACGAGCGGGTTGGCGGGCAGCTCCGCCACGCTCTTGCTGGTGGGCCGCTGCGCCGAGGACGCCACCGAGGACGTCGGCGGGACGACGACGGAGCCGGTGGCGGAGATGGCGACCGCCGAGCCGGCGCCGCCGGGGGTGGCGGAGGCGGGGGCGGCGGACAGGGCGAACGGCAGGGCCAGCGCGCCGGCGACGGCCGCGCACTTGGTGAGTGCCTGCAAACGCACGGTTCTCTCCTCAGGGGGTTCGTGTTCTTGGGGGATGGGGTGGGGTTCGGGCCGCCCGGCCGTGCGGCCGGGTGGATCGCGGGATCGTCAGTCCGTGATCTGGACGGGGGTGCCGAGCGGGACCTGGGCGAGCTGCTTCAGCGCGTCGGCGGGCACCCGCACGCAGCCGTGCGTGACGGCCTTGCCGAACACCGACTTCGTCGGCCAGCCGTGGAACGCGACCGTCCCGGGGCCGCCGCCGAAGGTGTCGAGGGTGGCCGAGTGCGCCCCGACGGGCAGGATCAGCGGGCTGTAGGTGGGCTTCTCGGGGGCGAGCGAGGCGAGCATGAACGTCCGGCCGGTGGGCGTCGGCGTCTTCGGCGCGCCGACCGCCACGGGCCAGGTGCCGACCTGGCGGCCGCCCCGGAACAGGGTCAGCTTCCTGTCGCCGAGGTCCACCTTGACGGCGCTGGAGCTGCGCGCGGCCTTCAGGCCGGAGTCGGGGATCCAGCCGGTCACGCCGTTCGGGCGGCTCGGCAGCAGCACCCGCCGCCACCCCGGGCGGCTCTCCAGGACGGGCACCCAGGTGGGGCCCTTGAGCTGGGTGCTCGGCAGTTCCGCCACGGCGGGCGCGCCCGGCTTCGCCGACACGGGGACGGCGTTGTCCGGATGCACCACGGTCCCGTCGCTCCTGCCGGCCGGGGCCGCGTCCAGCGGCAGGTCGTCCAGCGTCGTGTACGTGGTGGCCTCGGGCAGCTTCTCCAGGCCGCCGGCGGGGGAGGCGCCGGCGGACGCCCCCTTGTGGCCGCCCCCGCAGCCGGTCACGAGCAGGGCCGTCACCAGCAGGGCCGGTGCCGCCGTCCGGGCCGTCCGCCCGGCGGCGCGCGGTGGTTCGTCGCTCACGAAAAACTCCAAGTGATCCCGCCGGAGAGGGGCTCCGGCACGCCTCTGTGCCCGCTCTCTACGCGCGAGGGCACGGGAAGGTTGCACGGTGTGGGGAAGGAATCGCGGTCCGTGCTCCGCGGGCCCTCGCCGATCCGTGCGGCCGGCCGGGAACAAGCGGGGATTGACAGCTGTTTGAACCCTCAACTAACCTTCGACGTGTTCGTTGAAGATTCAAGCATTTGACAAGGGAGACCCCATGAGCATCGCCGCCGTCGCCCCCGAGCTGACCGTCGGAACCTGGAACATCGACCCCGCCCACTCGGAGGTCACCTTCGTGATCCGCCACCTGATGACCAAGGTGCGCGGAACGTTCACCGACTTCACCGGCTCCGTGCAGATCGCCGAGGAGCTGTCGGAGTCCACCGCCACCGCGGAGATCAAGGTCGCCTCGATCGACACCCGCAACGCCGACCGGGACGCCCACGTGCGGACCTCGGACGTCCTGGACGTGGAGAACCACCCGGTCATGACCTTCACGACCAAGGGCGTCCGCGCGCAGGACGGCGAGTACCTCCTGGACGGCGAGCTGACGATCAAGGACGTCACACGCCCGATCACCCTCACGGTCGAGTACAACGGCGTCGGCGAGGACCCGTGGGGCGGCACCCGCGCCGGCTTCTCCGCCGCCACCACGATCAACCGCAAGGACTGGGGCATCGAGTTCAACGTGCCGCTGAAGGGCGACAAGGCCCTGCTCGGCGACAAGGTCGACATCCAGCTGGAGGTCCAGGCCGTTCGCGCCTGAGCTCTCCCGCCACTGACGAAAGGGCCGCCCACCGGGCGGCTCTTTCGCTATTCCAGGGGCAGGCGCAGGGCGAACCGGGCGCCGGACGGGTGGTCCTCGATCCGCAGCGTCCCGCCGTGCGCCCGGGCGATCTCGCGGGCGATCGCGAGGCCGAGGCCGGCGCCGCCCGCCCCGCGGCTGCGCGCGGTGTCCAGGCGGGTGAAGCGCTCGAACACGCGCTCCCGGTCGGCGGGCGCGATGCCGGCGCCGTCGTCGGTGACGACGAGCAGCGCCCGCCCGTCCCGCCTGCCCACCTCCACCGTCACCCGCGACCCGGCGTAGCGCTCGGCGTTGTCGAGAAGGTTGCCGAGCAGCCGGACGAGCTGCATCCGCACCCCGCGCACCACGACGCCGGGGGACAGCTCGGTGACGATCTTCAGCTCGGACGGGCGGCGGCCGACCTCGGCGCCGGCGAGCGCGGCCAGGTCGATCGGCTCCTGCGCCGCGGTCCCGCCGGTGCCGATGCGGGCGAGCAGGAGGAGGTCGGTGACGATCGACTCCAGCCGGTCGGTGTCGCGCAGCGCCGACGCGATGACGCCCCGCAGGTCGTTGTCCTCCGGGTGCATGGAGGCGTCCTCCAGGTTGGCCCGGAGCCCGGCGATCGGGGTGCGCAGCTCGTGCGAGGCGTCGGAGGCGAACTGCCGCTGCCGCGCGACGGCCCGCTCCAGCCGGTCCAGCGTCTCGTTGGCGGTGCGGGCGAGCTGGGCGATCTCGTCCTGGCCCGGCGGCTGCGGCACCCGGCGGCTGAGGTCGGTGGCGCTGATCTCCGCGAGCTGCGCCCGGATCGCCTCGACGGGGCCGAGCGTGCGGCCGACGACGCGCCAGGTGATCCCCGCGGCGACCGCGGCCAGCAGCAGCACGCCCGAGCCGAGCATCCCCTCCAGCAGACCGTTCACGAGGTAGGACGGCTGCCGCGCGGCCGCGTACACGACGACGGAGTCGGGCGCGGTGCTCACGCGGATGGCCTCGGCCACGAAGCATTCGCGGTGCGGCCACCGTCCGCGGCACTCGCTGAAGTCCTGGACCCGCATGTTGCTCGGCGGCCAGAATCTGCTCACCGGCGGCCTGTCCGTTGCGGCGGGTGTGGCGTTCGTCACCCGCCCGCCGGGCTCGACGACCTGGATCAGCACGCGGCCGCGGGAGCCGTCGCGGATCGCGCCCTCCAGCGTCCCGTCGCGCACGCCGCCGCTGACGCGCCGGGCGTCCACCTGCGTCCGGCGCAGCAGTTCCGCCTTGACGGTGCTGCGCACGGCGACGTCCACGCCGATCGCGGTGACGCCCAGCACCAGTGCGGCGATCACGGCGGCGACGAGCGTGTCCCTGGCCCGGATGGACCGGGGGCGCATGCGCATGGGTCCTCCACGACCGACGTACCGGCTTCCCGGCAGGACGACACACGCTACCGGCCGGTCACGAAACGGGGAGCCCGAAACTGCACGCCGTGTTTTCACCTTCGCTTACTGGGACATCCCGTTTTATGACGATTCCCTCCGGAGTACAGGGACGGACACACATGGGCAGGGACGTGGCTTCGGTCGCCATCAGCGGCGAGGACCGGCGGCGGTATCGCGACAAGGTGCGCAGGTGCCTCGACGTACTGGCCCGGATGCTGGGCGAATCCCAGTTCGACTTCGAGCGCCCGCACATAGGCCTGGAGATCGAGCTCAACCTGATCGACTCGCTCGGCGACCCGCTGATGCGCAACGCGGACGTGCTCAAGGCGATCGCGGACCCGGCGTGGGCGACCGAGCTGGGCCAGTTCAACCTTGAGATCAACATCCCGCCCCGCGAGCTCGGCGGCGAGGGCACCGGAGCCCTGGAGACGGAGGTCCGCGACCATCTCGCGCACGCCGACGACCGCGCCCGCGAGGTCGGCGGCCGGCTCGTGATGATCGGGATCCTGCCGACCCTGCGGCGCACCGACATCGGCGAGGAGACCCTGTCGGCCAACGCGCGCTACAAGATGCTGAACGACCAGATCTTCGCCGCCCGCGGGGAGGAGATGCGCATCGCCATCGACGGCCCCGAGCCGCTGCGCATGCACACCGACACGATCATCCCCGAGGCCGCCTGCACCAGCGTCCAGTTCCACCTCCAGGTCAGCCCCGACGAGTTCGGCGCCTACTGGAACGCGGCCCAGGCCATCGCCGGCGCCCAGGTCGCGATGGGCGCCAACTCGCCGTTCCTGTTCGGGCACCGGCTCTGGCACGAGACCCGCATCACCCTGTTCGAGCAGGCCACCGACACCCGTCCCGACGAGCTGAAGAGCCAGGGCGTCCGCCCCCGCGTCTGGTTCGGCGAACGCTGGATCACGTCCGTGTTCGACCTCTTCGAGGAGAACACCCGGTACTTCCCGTCCCTGCTGCCGCTGTGCGACGAGGAGGACCCCCGCGAGGTGCTCGAGCAGGGCGGCATCCCCGAACTCGGCGAGCTCACCCTCCACAACGGAACGATCTACCGCTGGAACCGCCCCATCTACGCCGTCGTGAAGGGCCGCCCCCACCTGCGCGTGGAGAACCGCGTCCTGCCGGCCGGGCCGTCCGTCGCCGACGTCGTCGCCAACGGCGCCTTCTACTACGGCGTCGTCCGGATGCTGGCCGAGGAGGACCGTCCCGTCTGGTCCCGCATGTCCTTCGCCACCGCCGAGGAGAACCTGCACCGCGCCGCGCGCGACGGCCTCGAATCGACCCTCTACTGGCCCGGCATGGGCGAGGTGCCCGCCGCCGAGCTCGTCCTGCGCAAGCTGCTGCCCCTCGCCCACGAGGGCCTCGACCGCTGGGGCGTCGACCCCGCCCGCCGCGACCGCCTCCTCGGCATCATCGAGCGCCGCTGCGTCACCGGCCAGACCGGGGCCGCCTGGCAGATCGACACCGTGCGGACCCTGGAGGAGGAGCACGGCGTCGGCCGCCACGACGCCCTGCGCATGATGACCCGCGCCTACGTCGAGCACCTGCGCGACAACGAGCCCGTGCACACCTGGTAACCCGAAGATCTTCACAGCTCCCGCACAAATCACACCCTGCCTCCCCGAACCGGCCTTCTAGAGTCGGGTGGGTGAGCGCACACGAGACGCGCGTCCTCGTCGTCGAGGACGAGCCGACGATCGCGCGGGCGGTGGCCGACCGGCTGGCGGCCGAGGGGTTCGGCGTCGAGACGGCCGGGGACGGGCCGTCGGCGGTCGAGCGCGCCCGCGCCTACGAGCCGCACCTCATCGTGCTGGACGTGATGCTGCCCGGATTCGACGGCCTCGAAGTCTGCCGCCGGGTCCAGGCGGAACGCCCCGTGCCCGTGCTGATGCTGACGGCGCGCGACGACGAGACCGACCTCCTCGTCGGCCTCGGCGTCGGCGCCGACGACTACGTGACCAAGCCGTTCAGCATGCGCGAGCTCGTGGCGCGCATCCGCGCCGTGCTGCGCCGCGTCGAGCGGCCCGCGATGGACGCCGGGGACGGCCCGGTGCGCGTCGGAGAGCTGGAGGTCGACCAGCGGGCCCGCCGGGTGCGGCGCGACGGGCGCGAGGTGCACCTCACCCCGACCGAGTTCGACCTGCTCGCGTGCCTGCTGCGCAACCGCGGCGCGGTGCTCACCCGCGCCGTCCTGCTGGAGCAGGTGTGGGACTGGGCGGACGCGTCCGGCACCCGGGTCGTCGACAGCCACGTCAAGGCGCTGCGGCGCAAGCTCGGCCAGGAGCTGATCCGCACCGTGCACGGCGTCGGCTACAGCCTGGAGGCCGCGCCGTGACCGCCGAGGGCGCCCGGTTCGCCCGCCGGCTGTGGGCGCGACTGCCCCGGCCGCTGGACCCGCTCCGGTCGATCAAGGTGAAGTTCGGCGTCGTGGTCGTCGTGACCGCGTGCGTCGCCGTCCTGATCGTGCTGTGGGGGTACCCGTTCGGATTCCGTGCCCGGCAGACGATGCCGGTCGGCGTGCTCCTCTCGCTGGTCGTCACCCAGCTGCTCGCCCACGGCATGACCGCGCCGCTGCGCGAGATGACCGCGGCGGCGCGGGCGATGGCGCGCGGCGACTACAGCCGCCGGGTGCGCGCCACCTCGCGCGACGAGGTCGGGGAGCTGGCGCAGGCGTTCAACCGGATGGCCGCCGACCTCGCCGAGGTCGACCGGCAGCGCCGCGAGTTCGTCGCGAACGTCTCCCACGAGCTGCGCACCCCCATCAGCGCGCTGCGGGCGGTGCTGGAGAACGTCGCCGACGGCGTCACGCCCGCGACGCCGGACGTCCTGGAGACGGCCCTCGACCAGACCGAGCGGCTCGGCCGCCTCGTCACCCAGCTCCTGGACCTGTCGCGGGTCGAGGCGGGCGCGGCGGCGCTCGACGTGACCGACCTCGACGTCGCCGCGTTCGTCGCCGACGTCGTCGCGGAGGCGCGGGCGGGCCGCCCGGAGGCGGTGTTCGAGCCGGACGTCACGCCCGGCCTGCGCGCCGCCGCCGACCGCGACCGCCTCCACCAGGTCGTCGCCAACCTGCTCGACAACGCCGCCCGGCACAGCCCGGACGGCCGCCCCGTCACGATCACCGCCCGTCCCTCGCACCCGCCCGGCGGACTGGTCGTCGAGGTGGCCGACGAGGGGCCCGGCATCCCGCCCGAGGAGCGCGCCCGCGTGTTCGAGCGCTTCTCCCGCGGCTCCGCGTCCGGCGCCGGCACCCCCGGCGGCGGCACCGGGCTCGGCCTCGCCATCGCGAACTGGGCCACCGAGCTTCACGGCGGCGACATCACCGTCATGGACACCCCGAGCGGCTGCCGCATCCGGGTCGTGATCCCCCCGGACCCCGCTACCCGGTCGAGTCCATGGTGAGCAGGGCGTACGCGGCGAGGGTCGAGTCGTCGGTGATGCGGCCGTCCCGGACGAGCGCCCTGAACTCCTCCCGCGTCACCCACTTCTGCCGCATGTCCTGCTCCTCGGGCTCCCGGTCGGCCTCCCCGGCCTCCAGGTCGGACGCGACGAAGACGGTGAAGCCCTGACCGCTCGTCCCGTGCGAGCAGTGCAGGTACCCGAGGCGCCGCAGCGTCCCGGCGCGCAGCCCGGTCTCCTCGGCGAGCTCCCGCCGGGCCAGCTCCTCCGGGTCGGCCTCGCGCCGGCCCGGGGCCGAGCCCTGCGGGAAGTTCCACGTGCGCCTGCCGATCGGGTACCGGTACTCCTCGACGAGGTGGAACCCGTCGCCCTCCACCGGGATGACCAGCACGAAGTCTGGCTTGTCGACCACCCCGTAGATGCCGCGCGAGCCGTCCAGCCGCTCGACCTCGTCCTCCCGGACGACCATCCAGGCGTTCTCGTAGACGACCCGCGACGCGACCTGGCGCACGGCGGGCCGCTCCTCGCCGCTCACACGCCCGCCCCGTAGCGGTAGACGAGTTCGTGCCGGTCGCCGACCACCACCCGGTGGGTGGCCTCGACGACCCGGTCGCGCTGGTCGTGGGCGCGGCGCCACAGCGTCAGGACGGGCTGGTCGGGCTTGATCTCCAGTGCCTCCTGCTCCTCCGGGCGGGGCAGCCGGCACGTCACCGTCTCCTCGAACGTGATCCGGTAGCCCGCCTCCTCCAGCCGGGAGTAGATGCCGCCCGGACCCGTGTCGACCTCGCGCAGCACCGGGACCTCCTCCACGATCTCAAGGATCACCCAGGTCGTCGCCGTCTGGACCGGCGGCTCCCCCTCGACGCCCTGGACGCGCGCCCGCTCCAGCACCCGCGTCCCGGGCGGGACGTCCAGGCGGAACGCGAGCCGGTCGTCGGCCTCCACCTCGGCGACGGCCGTCCGGGTGAACGGGGTGCGCCCGTCCCGCCGCGCCGACACGTGGAACCCGCGCCACCCCCCGACCTGCCGGGTGATGTCGGACGCCGCGCGCCGCACCCGCGGAGCCTCCCGCACCTGCGCGCCCGCGCCGTGCCGCAGCCGGACAAGGCCCTGCTCGGCCAGCAGCCGCAGCGCCCGCCGGACGGTGGAGCGGTCGGCCTCGTACACGCGCGCCAGCTCGCGCTCGGACGGCAGCCAGGCCGCCGGGTCCAGTTCGCCCTCGACGATACGAGCGGCGAGCGCGTTGCTGATCGCCTGTGCCTTCGCGGGGGGTCGCGGCATACCAGATCCTGCTCCAGGTCGGTGCATTGACCTCATACCGTACAGATCCCACTCGCTCCCGCCCCCTCTTGGGGTTGCCGCGAACGCATTGTGGTCAGTGTTTGGTGGTTCTATGGTAGACCTACCATGAACCGACCGAGGGAGCCCCGCTTCATGTCGGCGACCATGTGCATGCCCGGTTGGCACAGCGAACGCTCGGACGCCGGCCTGCGCGCGACCCGCGTCACCCCCCTGTCGGACTACCAGCTCCTCAACGGCTGCCTCGAAGAGATCGTCGCCGCCGACGAGGGCGAGCTCTGGCTGCTCTGCGACGCGCAGACCCGGCTGGCCGAGCGCGTCGCCACCGCCGAGCGGCTGCGGTCCTCCCGTCACGCCGCGCAGCCCTGATCAGCCCCGCCGCAGGCTGACGACCTCGCCCGACTCCCCGACCGCCGCACGGGCCGGCGGCATGATCCGCTCCCCCGCGTTGTCGGCCAGCAGCGCCCGGGCGCGCAGCACGATCTCCAGGTCGAAGCGCAGGTCCGGGTCCAGGAGCTGGTCGCCGAACAGCTCCTCCAGCTGGCGCAGCCGGTACCGGACGGTCTGCGGGTGGACGTGCAGCCGCATCGCGACCTCGTTGGCGTTGCGCCCCGACTGCAGCCACGCCAGCAGCGTCTCGGCGAGCCGGTCCTGCTGGCTGGCCCGCAGGTGCGCCAGCGGCGCGAGCCGCAGGTCGGCCAGCGAGGTGATGAGCCCCTCGTCCTGGAACAGGATCAGCGTGGACATGTGCTCCACGCTGCGGATCACGCCGCTGTCGGCCTCGATCACGCCGCGCTGGACCAGGCACAGCGTCTTGCGCGCCCACTGGATCGAGCGCGCCGCCTCCATCAGCGGGACGGTCGGGCCGACGACCGCGAGCGTCCCGGACAGGGCGCGGTCCACGAGCTTGGCGCGGCCGGGGCCGTCCGGGTCGGGGATGATCAGGCTGGGGGTGCGGCGGGTGAGGTCGGCCAGCACGTCCGGCGGGAACGCGGGCTGGCGGGTGTCGGCGTGGTGCCGGCCGAGCGCGACCGCGGCGACCGTCCGCGGGACGGGCCAGTGCGCGGCGGCGGCGAGGTCGGCGATCGCCTCCTGCGCGGCCGGCGGGTCGGCGAACAGCAGGTCGAGCAGGCGCTTGCGGCGGCGCTGCATCTCCCCCGCGACCGCCGCCTTGGCCTGCGAGAACCCCTCGGCGGCCGCGTGCGCGAGCTCGTCCTGGAACTGCATCAGGACCTCGCCGACGGCGCCGAGCGTGCGCGGCGGCACCTGCAGCGCCTCGGCGCCCTCGGTCATCCGGCGCCACGCCACCATGCCGCCGACCCGCATCGCCGTCTGCATCGCGTCGAGGCTGCGTCCCTCGCCCGCCTCGCCGCGGCCGATGGCGCGGAAGAAGTCGGTCACCGGAGCGGGGTCGTGGCCGGGGTCGGCCACCCGCTCGACGAAGAAGTGGAGCACGCGCTCCACGGCGAGCCGGAGGGTCCCCGAGTAGGAGCCGTCCCCCGGCCGGTCGTACTCCCTGACGCGCGTCTGAATCTCCTGGATCATGTCGTCCGCCACCTCGTCGAGGTGGGGTCGCATGTGATCCGCCAGTTCCCTCGGCAGATCCGCCCACGGGCGCCCGCTGGTGGTCGAACCGTCGTTCGCCACAGAACCTCCCAGCTCCGTCCCCCTGCGTTGCGCGCCGTTCACACGGGGTAATTACTTACTTATGGGACCTGTGTGGGGCAAATCATGACCCGCGACGTGCCCGAGGCGCAAAGTCTAGGTCGGCGAACGACCAGGTTCGGCCGGTGACGTGAGAAAAATTCACAAACTTCTCCGGCCGGGGAAGCGGTTCCGTGACTTCCCCGAGACCGCCCTGATCAACAGGGTGCTCATCCTGGGTTCAGGCCCGGTGCGAGGCCGGGCGGACGGGACCGGGACACGTGTTCGCCTACTTCGTCCGGCGCCTCATCGGCGCCGCCCTCATGCTCCTGCTGATCACTCTGGTGACCTTCGGCATCTTCTTCTGGTTACCGAAGCTGGCCGGGCAGAGCACCGACCAGATCGCCGCCGCCTACGTCGGCCGGGCCTCCACCGCCGAGGCGATCGAGGCGACCAAGGAGCGGCTCGGGCTCGACGACCCGGTCGTCGTGCAGTACGGCCACTACCTGGAGTCGATCGTCGCGGGCGCGGACTACGACGCCGGCCCGGTCACCGACCACTGCCCGGCGCCGTGCCTCGGCTACTCGTTCCGCAGCAGCCAGCCGGTCCTAGGAACGCTGCTGGACCGGGCCCCGGCGACTCTCTCCCTGGCCCTGGGCGCGGCGGTCGTCTGGCTCGCGGGCGGCATCGCCACCGGCGTCCTGTCGGCGCTGCGCCGAGGCTCGGCCTGGGACCGCGCCGCCATGATCATCGCGCTGGGCGGCGTCTCGCTGCCGATCTACTTCACCGGCCTGGTCTCCCTCGCGCTGTTCTCCTACACCCTGAAGGTCTTCCCGGGCGGCGGCAGCTACCGGCCCCTCACCGACGACCCCCTGACGTGGTTCCACGCCCTGGTCCTGCCCTGGGTGACGCTCGCGTTCCTCTACGCGGCCATGTACGCGCGGCTCACCCGGGCCGGCATGTTGGAGACGATGACCGAGGACTACATCCGCACCGCCCGCGCCAAGGGCGTCCCGGAGAGGTCCGTCGTGACCCGGCACGCGCTGCGCTCCTGCCTGACCCCGATCATCACGGTCTTCGGCCTCGACCTCGGCCTGCTCATCGGCGGCGCGGTGCTGACCGAGAACACCTTCAGCATCCCCGGCCTCGGACAACTCGCCCTCAGCTCGGTCCAGAGCGGCGACCTGCCCATGGTCCTGGGCGTCACCCTGCTCACGTCCGCCTCGATCGTCCTGCTCAACCTGCTGGTCGACCTGCTCTACGCGGTGATAGACCCCCGCGTGCGACTCGCCTGACCCCCGCGGCCGTATCGCTCTCAACCGAGGCTTCGCGCCCGAATCCTTCAGGTTGGCCGGATACGGCCAAACCGGCGTCCTGGCGCCCCTGACGACGGGACGCGTTGCGGACCGCACCACTCCGGACGGTGACCGCCCTCCACCCATGATCGGCGCCACGGGCCTCATCGTGCCTGGCGGCTTCGCGCGCCGCGCCCGTCCGGCCGGCTTCGCGCCGTCCCGGAACCGGGCTCCCGCTCCGCCGAAGCGCGGCAACTTATCACCTCCCCGTTTCCCCCAACAATGATCAAGCCGGTGTGAGAGGCGGGACGGTAACGCCCGTGGGTCCTGCGTGTGTCGGCTGTGTTGCTTCCGTCTGACATCCACGGACGGTCACGAATGTGTGCCACCTCACGTGGCGCACGCAACACACCCAACAACCCAGAGAGGAGAGAACGCTATGCGTAGCGAGCTCTCAGTACTGCTGCAGCGGATGCGGTGGCGCAGCCCCGCAAACGCCGCGGCAACCGCCGTGGTCGCCGGCATCGCCGACGCCCTCGGCCGCAAGTACACGTCCCCCGACATCGGCGACACCGCCGTCATCGGGAACGGCCACGGCCGCCTCGCGGTCTTCGACTTCGCCGGGAACGTCTGCTCGTGGAACGTTCCCTTCGGGCACGGCGTGCCGGTCTGCAACGGCCTGTACGACGGATCGAAGACCACCGCGTTCCGGCTCGGCGTGGCCGGTGAGGACCGTCCGACGGACATCCGGTTCAAGGCCAACTCGGCCACCCTGGTGTCAACCTGGACGAGCCCCACGGGGCAGGCCAGGGAGGAGGCCGTCATGGTGGGGTCCCCGACGACCCCCGACGGCAACCAGCTGGTGCGAAGGCTCACCTGTGAGAGGGGGAGCGTCACCGCCACGCTGGACTTCCGCCTCCGCTACGGCCACGCGGGCGAGCAGCCGGTCCAGTGGACCGTCCTGCGATCCGGGCGCGGCTTCACGGAGTGCGTCGCCACCGTGGGGAACGTGAAGATGTTCTTCACGACCAACATGCACCTCACGTTCGAGGAGGGCGGGACCTCGGTCAGGGGGTCTCTGCTCCTGAAGGCCAAGAAGTCCGCCTTCTTCGCGGTCGGAGGACACGACAGCCTGTCGCCGCGGACCGACAAGGAGGCAAAGCGCCTCATCGTCGAGTCCGACAAGGGCTGGCTGAAGTACGTCCAGAGCCTGCGGAACCTCCGCGGCAAGTACGCCGAGATCGCGCTCCGAAGCGCGATCAACCTGCGGCTGCTGGGCTTCGGAAACGGGGGCTCGTTCTACGCGGCCGCCACCCGGAGCCTCCCGGAGGACGACCCGCGGCTCGGCCAGGCCGTGCGGTGCTGGGACTACCTGAAGGACTGGGAGCGTGACGGCGTCCTGACGGTGCTCAGCCTGACGGACGCGGGGGACCCGAAGGTCCTCCTGGCGCGCTACCAGTGGTACAAGAAGCTGCACGACATCCGCCGCAGGCTGGCGATCATGCACGAGGTCGACGGCGGCAACGTCGCGAGCAACCTCGAGGTCGTCATCCCCGGGATCGGTCACCGCGGCTCGGTCTACCGCGTCGGCAACGGCGCGGGCGACCAGAAGCAGCACGACTGGATCTCGTACGCGGCGGAGGTGTGCTACCGCCTGGCGCTCCAGGGTCTGATCGACCTGGAGTTCGTGGCGTCCCTGGCCGTGCAGGCCAGGGCGGCCATGTTCGAGCCGTGCTCCGGCGTCTGGGAGATCCGCCCCGCGGAGAACCAGGAGAACGGCGCGAAGTTGCGGGTCTACGCCTCGGCGCAGATCCTCAACGGCCAGGCTCTGGCCTACTTCTCCAAGATCTTCGAGATGGCGGGGGAGCAGGAGAAGGCCCGGGAGTACAAGGCCCTGGCCGCCAAGGTCATGCCGTGGGTGCGGGACGAGTGCGTCAAGCACGGCGTCATCGTGGCCGCGCCCGACATGCCCGTGCTGGACTCGTCGATCCTCCTCGCCTTCATGCAGGCGCCGGACATCTTCGAGTCCGTGGACGAGGAGCTGGTGCGCGCCACGGCGCTCGCCATCGACGCGCCCCACACCGCCGCGGGACCCCTCAAGGGGCTCCGCGTCGGCAAGGGGCACGTCCGCTACCACGCGGCCGAGTTCCAGGACGGCATCTCCCTCGCCGAGGAGGGGCTGTTCAACAACATCACGGGCTGGCTGGCCATCGTGTTCCTCCTGCTCGGCATGCCCCGACGTGCCGAGACCCTCATGGGGGAGCTGATGGGCATCCTCAACCGGGTGCGGCAGGCCACCGAGGAGAACACCCCCGAGGGCCACGCCCTCGGGAACCTGAACCAGGCGTACGTCTACCAGGCGATCATCTGGTTCGCTCTCCTCTTCGAGGCCCTCATGGCCGAGATCGAGGAGGCGCTGGCCGCTGAGGCGGTCTAGCACACCAGCCGCACCGTGCAACTCGCGGTACGGCAGCAAGTGAATCGTGCCGGCCCGTGCCTTCGGGCACGGGTCGGCACGACCACACCAGAACACCGGTCCGGCTCGTACCCTTCGGGGCACGAGCCGGACTCTTGTGTGAACCGACGCGCCAGCCCCCGGACCAAGCCCTCAGTCGAAGAGATCCTCAGCCGAATCAGCACTGACCGCACGCCGGATCCAGCGCTCGATCTGCTCGGAATCGCTACAACCCTCGACCTGAGCACGAACACCCGCAGAGACATCAAGCCCGCGCGCCTCAAGCAAGAGAAGAAGCCCCTTGGCCAACCCCTTGGCCAACCCCTTGGCCAACCCCTCGGCGAACCCCTCGGCGAACCCCTGGCGAAACCCCTCCGCGAACCCTTCGGCGCGGTGGGTGAGGGCGAACTCTGACTGCCACTCGTACTTGTCGAGCTTCACCACGTCCTCCATGAGGTCACGGGCAGTGTCAGGTGAAGAGATCCTCAGCCGAGTCGGCGCTGACCGCACGCTGGATCCACCGCTCGATCTGCTCGGGATCAGTACATGCTTCGACCCGCGCGCGGACATCCTCGGAGACATCGAGACCGCGCGCCGCAAGCATCAGCAGCAGAGCCTTCACCTCCCCCTCGGTGCGCCCCTCGGTACGCCCCTCGCTACGCCCTTCGGCGCGGCCTTCGGCACGCCCTTCCGCGCGGCCCTCTGCGCGGCCTTCGGCGCGGTGGGTGAGGGCGAACTCTGACTGCCACTCGTAGTTGTCGAGCTTCACTATGTCCTCCATGAGTTTGCGGGCGGCGTCAGAGAACCGCGACATTACGTAGTCATGATAGAGCGCTCCGGTGTCGCCGGTGAGTGAGCCGATGGCGGCGGAGAGGCCCCGGAGGACGGCTTCCGACTGCGGGCCGTCCGCGTGGGCGGGGGCGCTGAGGACCGCCAGTTCGGGGAGGCGGCGGGCCTGGTCCGGGTCGGTGATGGGGGGCAGCATCTCGGGATGGACGGTCAGGGGCTTGAGCACCCAACCGGGGTGTCCCATGTCGATCGGGACGGCGCATCCTCGTGCCGTGGCCTGGTCCGGGCACAGGACGAGAAGCACCACGGGGCAGCGGCGGCGCAGGCGCAGCGACGCCAGGTAGGCGGGCCAGCTGTAGGTCTTCTGGCGTAAGGCTCGTAGCTGGGATTCGACCACGACGCCCAGAACGGGGGACTTCGGGTCGCCGAGCAGGACGGTGGCGTCGCAGCGCAGTTCAGCAGGGTTGGTGTCGGCGTAGGACTCCGACGCCAGCGTGGCTCGCGCGTTGGTGGACACGTTTAGTCCGAAGACGCTCCGCAACATCTCGGGGACGAGCTGCGGCCTGTTGCGGACCATCTCCAGCGGTAGCTCGTGTTCGTTGGTGGGCATGAAAGCAAGCTAAGAGTAATCACTTGGCAACGTAGAGCTATCGAGCCGATTCGGTCCCTGCGTGCCATGGCAGGGAGGATCGCCATAGCTCGATCGCGCTATCGAACTGGCCGGGGAGGGCGGTTGGTGTGCTGGTCAGGGGAGTAGGTGGGGGAGGAGGAGCCAGGTGCCCAGGGCGGTCATCGCGGCTCCGGAGAGGCGGGTGATCGTGCGGGCGGCTGCGGGGCGGGGGTTGAGGATGGTGCGGGTCAGTGTGCCCAGGCAGAGGTAGAACGCGGCGCAGGTGGCCATGAAGGTCAGGCCCAGGACGGCGAGTTGGGCGGGGACCGGCCAGGCGTCACGCGGATCGGTGAACTGGGGCAGGAGGGCCAGGAAGATCAGCAGGCCCTTGGGGTTGAGGCCGCTCACGCCGACGCCGCGCAGGAAGGTGCCCCAGCCGGTGCCGGTGCCGGTCCGGACGTCGAGGGGGCCGGGGCGGGCGAAGGTCGTCACGCCGTGCCAGATGAGGTAGAGGCCGCCGACGACGGTGAGGGCCGTCAGGGCGGACGGGGAGCCGGCGACCAGCGCGCCGACGCCTGCCGCGACGATCGCGGTCACCACGGCGTAGCCGGTGACCAGCCCGGCCACGGCGGGTACGACGCCGCCGCGCAGTCCGGTGGAGAGGGTGAAGGCCCAGTCCGCGCCCGGGACGGCGATGAGCAGCAGGGACACCACCCAGAACGCGAGCACCGATCCCGCTGCCATCGCATTCCTCCCCTTCTGGCGGCCATTACGGGGAGAATACGTTTGAACTGGCGGAAGATGGTTTCGATTTTTGGCCGTTCAGAACCCTTTTGTGGAAGAATCTGCTTTGTGGACGCCATCGATCGGAAGATCCTTGCCGTGCTCCAGGAGGACGGCCGGTTGACGGTCACCGAACTGGCGGCGCGGGTGGGGTTGAGCGTCTCGCCGTGCCACCGGCGGCTGCGGGAGCTGGAGCGCGGCGGCACGATCCGCGGGTACCGCGCGGTCGTGGACGCCGCCGCGCTCGGCCTGACCTTCCAGGCGCTGGTCTTCGTCACCATGCGGCAGGAGGACCGCGACACGCTGCTCGGCTTCGAGGCCGCTGTCGCGAGGGTGCCGGAGGTGGTGCAGGCCCAGCGCCTATTCGGCGACCCCGACTATCTGCTGCGCATCGTCACCGCGGATCTGAAGGCCTATCAGGAACTGGAGGACGACGTCCTCGCGGCGTTGCCGGGGGTGCAGCGGCTGAACTCCACGCTGGTGATGAAGCACGTCGTGAACGATCGGCCGCTGCCCACCTGAGCTACTGCCTGACGATCCAGTGGTCGTTCGCGCCGGCGCGGACGAATTGCAGGGACGGGCACAGATAGTCGCGGGGGTTCGGGGTCGCGGTCGGCTGCCAGGGCGAGTCCGTGGCGGTCGCCGGGCTCCAGGTGCCGTTCCTGCGGAGCAGGATGGAACTGCTCTCGAAGACGACGTTCTTCGCGTCCGCGCAGTAGTAGGCGTTGCCCGTGCTCGGGTCACGGGACGCGTAGATCTCGAAGATGTCCCAGCCGTAGGTCAGCGAGCTCGTGTCCCGGCCCGACTTGCTGTAGAAGAGGCTCCAGGAATTCGTCGTGTAGTTGTACAGGTAAGCCGACCACGCGTTGGTGGAGGCGTTCGTCCTGACGAGCTGGACGCTGTAGGCGGGGTGCCCGTTCACGCTCTTGGTGTAGGTCCGGAGGAAGTTCGCGTCCATCTTCACCTCCTTGGCGGGCCCGTTGCCACCGCACCAGTCCCAGGCCCAGATCTCGTTTCCGACGGCCTGGGAGTAGACGGTCGTGATCTCCATGCAGGACCCGGCGGCCTTGACGGTGGGCGTGTAGGTGAAGTCGGCGCTGTTGGACACCCGATAGCTCGTGTCGACGCTGTGGGTGGCGGTCAGCCCGTCGTGGGAGCCGGCGGCCGGTTCGACGCCCCAGAAGTGGTGGATCTGCTCGCGGCGCAGGCGGGAACGGTGCAGGTCGCGGAATCTCTGCACGGCCCGGGCGTTGCGGGCGTCGGGGACGAAGGTGCGGGCGCCCGCGACGTGCCCGCGTTTCGGGGCGGTCGGGTCGGCAGCGGAGGGGGCCGCGGAAACGCTCGCGGCGGGAATGGCGGTAAAGGCGGCGAGAACGGCGCAGGCGAGCAGGGTTCGACGCTGCATCACGCGACTCCTTGTGGCGGGGGGCGGTCTGCTAGCGCGCGCTGGTGCCGTCCCAAAGAATCGCTATCCGCGCCTCATACTGTCAACGAAACGTTTTTCAACCCGCCTTCAGAAAGCATAGAAGAAAGGGACGGGCCCCGCGCTCCGGGCCCGTCCCGCACGCGTTTCAGCGGCGGTAGAGGTTCAGCTTCTCCTCGCCGATGCGCTCGCGCAGCGCCGGGTCGTCCACGCCCTGGCCCTCGCCGGTGGCGCCGCACAGGACCGCGACCTTGCCGATGTGCTGGTTCGTCTGGACGGCACGGGTCGCGTTCCCCGCCTCGTCCAGCGGGAAGACCTTCGACAGCGTCGGGTGGATCATGCCGAGGCCGATCAGCCGGTTGATCTCGACGGCCTCGTGGTAGTTGAAGCCGTGCGAGCCGATGATGCTCTTCAGCCGCATCCAGAGGAACCGGTTGTCGTACTCGTGCCGGTACCCGGTGGAGGAGCCGCAGGTGACGATCTTGCCGCCGCGCTTGGCGACGTAGACGGACGCGCCGAACGTCTCGCGGCCGAGGTACTCGAACACGATGCCGGGGTCCTCGCCGACGAGCCGGCGGATCGCCTCGCCCAGCATCCGGCCGGCCTTCGGGTGCCGCAGGCCCTGCTCGCCGAGCTCCAGGTCGTTGCGGTTGATGATGTGGTCGCAGCCCTGCGAGCGGACGATGTCGGCCTTCTCCTCGGAGGAGACCACGGCGACCGGGATACCGCCGCCGTTCTTCACCAGCTGCGTCGCGAACGAGCCGAGCCCGCCGGTCGCGCCCCAGATCAGCACGACGTCGCCCTGCTTCATGCGGGCGCCGTGCGACCCGACGAGCATCCGGTAGGCGGTCGCGGCGCACAGCGTGTTGGAGCCCGCCTCCTCCCACGTCAGGTGGGCGGGCTTGCGGATCAGCTGGTTCGCCTTGACGATGCAGTACTCGCCGAGCGACCCGAAGTTCGTCTCGAAGCCCCACGCGAGCTGGCTCTCCGACATCATGCCGTCGTCGTAGGAGCCGTGGTCCTCCTCGTCCACGTAGGACGGGGACAGCACGACCTTGTCGCCGACCTTCCAGCTCTTCACGCCGCTGCCGGTGCGCACGACGACGCCCGAGCCGTCCGAGCCGAGGATGTGGTACGGCAGGTCGTGCCGGGCGCCGTACCAGCCCTGCCGGCCGAACTTCTCCAGGAACGCGAACGTCGGGACC
This sequence comes from Actinomadura sp. NPDC000929, assembly GCF_040492065.1. Lineage (NCBI taxonomy): Bacteria > Bacillati > Actinomycetota > Actinomycetes > Streptosporangiales > Thermomonosporaceae > Actinomadura > Actinomadura sp. NPDC000929. The sequence continues at coordinate 44,065 of NZ_JBEUPA010000027.1, forward strand.
GGCTCGAAGATCGCCGACCAGACGGTGTTGAAGTTGATCGCGGCGGACATCACCGCGACGACGCACTCGTCGGGCGCGAGCTCGGGCATCTCGACCTCGCCGACGTGCAGGGAGCGGCGCACGTCCTTGTCGGTCTGGCCCTCGAAGATCCCGACCTCGTCCTTGCGGGTGAACGCCGCGCGGAAGCGGGTCGGCAGGTCGATCTCCTGCAGCTCGGGACCGCTCGCGCCGGACCGGACGGCGTCGAGCAGGGCGTGGGACGGGCCGGGGTGGGCCATGGGGAAGTCCTCCGTGGAACGGGGTTCGGGGGGCGGCCCTCAGCGGACCGTGATCGGCGCGGGGACGGCGTCGCTCTCCCGCCGTCCCGCGAGCCTGGCCTCCAGGTGCGCGGCGAGAACGCCCACACCGGGCGGATCGAGCAGGTTGAGATGGTGCGCGCCGGGGATCGTGACGATCTCCAGGTCGGCGCAGAGCCCGCCGAAACCGTTGGTCCCGTCGAGCACGTAGCGTGCGTCCCGCACGGCCCAGGGGGTCTCCTCGGGCGCGTGGTACAGGATGACGTGCCCGTCGTAGGGCTCCGGCTTGTACGCCTCCAGGGAACGGGTGTCCTGGTGGGACGTGAGCTGGTGGGTGAGCGCCGCCGGGGGGATGTGGTCGACCAGCGGCGCCGCACGCTCCATGACCAGCGCGAACTGCGACTCCTCGTCCAGCCCGGACAGCTCCTCGTAGGTGAGGGCGACCTCCAGGCCGTAGGTCTCGTTGATGTAGTCGGCGAACGCGGAGAAGCGCCGGGCGAGCGTGTCGGACTCGTCGTCCACCGCGAGCGGGAGGCCCGCGTCGAACAGCGCGACGAACTCGACCTCGCGGCCCGCCCGCGCCAGCTGCCGGGCGGTCTCGTAGGCGAGGACGCCGCCGAACGACCAGCCGCCGAGCCGGAACGCGCCCTCGGGCTGCGCCTCCACCAGGTGCCGGACGTAGCGGGCGGCGCGCTCCTCGACGGGCGGCGCGTCCTCGAACCGCTCCAGCCCGTACACCGGCTGGTCGTCGCCGAGCAGGTCGACGAGCTGGCGGTAGCAGGCGGTGGTGCCGCCGGCCGGGTGCGCGATGAAGATCGGACGCCGGTCCCCGGAGGATCTGAGCGGCCGGACGGTCTGCCGCGCCGCCTCCTCGTCGGCCGCCCTGAGGTACTCGGCGACGTTCTGCGCCGTCGGCGTCTCGAACAGCTCCCCGCGGGTGACCTCGCCGCCGACCTCCCGCGCGACGAGGGCGACGACCCGGTCGGCGTCGCGGTCCCGGCCGCCGAGGTCGGCGAAGAAGTCGGCGGTGACGCCGACGCGGTCGAGGCCGAGGACGTCCTCGAAGATGCGGACGGCGAGGCGCTCGGCGGCGTCGCGCGGCATGACGTACCCGGACTCGGCGTTCGACACCGCCGCGGGGGCGGGGGCGCCGGCGTCGGCGAGGCCGAGCTCGCGGGCCGCCCACTCCTCGAAGACGTTCACGCTGGCGCCCTGGAGCAGCACCGACGCCGGGACGGTCAGCCCGAGGTCGTGCTCGACGCCGCTCTTGATCCGGACCGCGACGAGGGAGTCGAGGCCGAGGTCGGTGAGCGGGACGGACGGGTCGAGGCGCTCGGGGTCGAAGCCGAGCACGGCCGCGATCCGGTGCCTGACCTGAGCGGCGATCATCTTGCGGGCGGTGGCCGGGTCGAGCTCCCCGAGCGCCTCCACGCCGGGCCAGTCACCGGCGTCGCCCGCGCCCAGCTCGTCGGCCGCCTCGGTGAGCGCGGCGAAGTAGGGCATGTTCCGGATCTCCGGGAACAGGCCGACGGCGGTGGCGGGGTCGAAGCGCAGCACGCCCGTCGCCGCCCTGCCGTGCACGAGGAGGGCCTCCAGCGCCTCCGCGCCCTCCGCCGGGCTGATCGGGTCGATGACGGCGACCGACGTCTCGGCGGCCCCGCCGACCCGCGACCACGTGCCCCAGTTGATGGTGGTCCCGGGGCGGCCGTTCGCGCGCCGGTACGCCATGAGCGCGTCGGTCGCGGCGTTCGCGGCGGCGTAGGCGGCCTGCCCCGGCGAGCCGAGCAGCGCGGCCGCCGAGGAGTGCGTGACGAGCCAGTCGAGGTCGAGGTCCCAGGTGGCCTCGCTGAGCCGCCGGGCGCCCTCGACCTTCGCCGTCCACACCCTGTGGAGATCCTCCGGGCCGAGGTCGGCGATCAGCCGGTCGTCGATCGCTCCGGCGCCGTGCACCACCCCGCACAGCCTGGCGCCGCCCTCCTGGGCGACCGCGACCAGGCGTTCGGCCGTGCCGGGCCGGGCGATGTCACCGAGCACGACGCCGACGTCGACGCCGTCCTCGCGCAGGCGGGCGATCACCTTCTCGGCGTCGGCGTCGGGGCCGCCGCGCCCGGACAGGACGATGCGCCCGGCGCCCCGTTCGGCCAGCAGCCGCGCGGTGACCAGGCCGATCCCGCCGTACCCGCCGGTGATGACGTACGCGCCGCCGCGCCGGACGGCGCGCTTCTTCCTGGCCGGAGTCTCCGGCAGGACGGCCTGCGCGAGGCGCGCCACGTGCCGGGTGCCGGCGCGCCAGGCGACCTCCCGCGCGTCGTCGCCCGCGAGCAGTTCCGCGACCAGATCGGCGGGACGGTCGACGTCCACATGGGTGGCGCGCTGGACGGTGCGTTCGAATGCCAGAACCCTGGTGAGCGCGCTGACGAACCCGTGGCCGGGCACGCCCTCCCCTGCCAGGGGCAGCGCGGAGCGGGTCGCGATGTAGAAGCGGGGGCCGTCGGGCAGCGAGCGGCTCACCCCGGCGACTGCGAGGACGAGTTCCTCGTCCACGAGATCGGCGGGCGGGACCAGCACGACGCCCTCGACCGGCTCGGCCATGGCCGGATGGTCGTCCGGCGGCCGGTTCGTCGGCCGGTGCCGGATGACGCGCCTCCCGCGCTCCTCCAGCCCGGAGGCCGCCGCGTTGCCCAGCGCGTCGTCCTCGTCGGCCAGCACCAGCCAGGTGCCGCCTTCGGACGGCTCGGCGCCCTCCGGGAGGGGCGTCTCGTCCCAGACGAGTTCGACCAGCTTGTCGGCGAGCGGGACGGGGATGTCGTGGCGCTCGACCCGGCGGAGCACGATGCCGGTCGCCTCGGCGAGGACCTGGCCGTCCGCCGCCAGGAGCGCGACCGAGCCCGTCACGCCCTCCTCGCCCCGGACGACCCTCGCCTGGACGTGGCCGCCGCGGTGCGTCGGGCCGAACACGCGGAGGCTGCCGATCGTCTCGGCCTGCCACACGCCGCCGTCGCCGCCCGCCGCCTCGTCCGACAGCACGGACAGGCAGCGGTCGAAGACCTCGGGGTGCAGCCGGTAGTGGCGGCTGCCGCGCTCGGCGGCGGCGACCTCGGTGGCCGCGCCCGGCCCGGACGCGGCGGGGGGACGGCGGTCCTCTCCGACGTCCGCGCTGGCCAGCCGCGCCCACGTGCCCGCCGGGGTCAGCGCGTGGATCTCCACCCGCTGCTCCGCCTCGGTGAACGTCGTCGTCACGGTCGCGTGGTCGGCGAGCGCGAGCGGCCGCTCCATCCACAGGCTGTTGACACGGACGTCCTCGGTGCCGAGCGCGGCCGCGCCGGCGGCGAGCGCCATCTCCGCGAACGCCGCGACCGGCAGGGCGTGGACCCCCGCCTGAGCGCCGGCGCCGGCCGCGCCGCGCAGCCACGGCTGCGCGGCGAGCCCCACGTCGGCGCGCCAGGCGTGCCGGTCTTCGCCGGGAAGCTCCACATGCGCCCCCAGGAGGGGGTGTTCATCGCGCTTGCCCGATGTGCTCGCCGACAGGTCGACCCAGTGCCGCTCGTGCCGCCACGGCGACTGCGGGACGTCGACGATCCGCCCGTCCACGGGCCTGCCGATCGTGTGCCCGTGCGCGGCCAGGGTGGCGAGCTGCGCGTGGAACGTCAGCGTGTCGTCGGTCTCCTGGCCCTTCGGCGCCCGCCTGAGCGTGTGAGTGACGAGCGCGCCCGTCCCCTCCAGGGTCTCGCCCACCGCGTGCGCGAGGATCGGGTGCGCGTTGACCTCGACGAACGTCCGGAAGCCGTCCTCGGCGGCGGCCGCGACCGCGTCCGTGAGCCGCACCGCGTTCCGCAGGTTCGCCGCCCAGTGGTCGACGCCGAGGGCGGACGCGGAGTCGAGGTACGCGCGGGGATCGTCCTGGGCCGTGGTGTAGAGCCTGATGCCCTCGGCGAGCGGGGCGCCCCGCTCGGCCCCCACGCCGGCGAGGAGTTCGCGCAGCTCGGGCAGGAGCGGGTCGACCTGGGGCGAGTGGCCGGCGCCCTCGGCCTGCACCATCCGGGCGAGCCGGCCCTCGGCCTCGGCCCGCTCGACGATCTCGGCGACCTGTCCGGCGTCGCCGGTGACCACGGTCTGCCTCGGCGAGGAGTGCACGGCCGCGTAGACCTCGGGCAGCCCCTCGCCGAGCCGCGCGACCTCCGCGGCGGACGCGCCGAGGACCGCCATCGCGCCGCCGCCGACGAGCCGCGTCAGCAGGCGCGACCTGCGGCAGATGACGCGGACGCCGTCCTCCAGGGTGAGCGCGCCCGCGACGACGGCCGCGGCGACCTCGCCCATCGAGTGGCCGACCACCGCGCCGGGCGTGACGCCGTACGCCCGCCACATGCGGGCGAGGGCGATCTGGATCGCGAACAGGACCGGCATCGTGTCGGCCGGGCCGTCCGGTTTGCGGCCCTCTTCGAGGAGCGACCACAGGTCGGGGCCGCCCTCCTCGGCGAACAGGCCGTCCAGGTCGTCGATGGCCTCGGCGAACGCGGGCTCCTCCTCCAGGAGCCGCTGCGCCATGCCCGCGCGCTGCGCCCCGTACCCGGAGAAAACCCAGACGGGACGGCCGGGCGCGCCAAGGGCCGTCCCCGTCACCACGCCCGGGTGGGGACGCCCTTCGGCCAGGGCGGTCAGCCCTTCGACGAGCCCTGCGCGGTCTCTGGCGGCGACGGCGGCGCGGGCCCGTCCGCGGCCGGCGCGCCGGTGCAGGGTGCGGGCGACGTCAGCGAGCTTCACGTCCTGGTTCGGGAGCCACTCGGCCAGCAGGGCCGCGTGGTCGCGGATGCGGTCGTCGCTGGTGTCGGACAGGGGGAACGTCCTGACCACGGCCGGTTGGACGGTCGTCTCCTGCGCGGGAGCCTCTTCCAGGACGACGTGCGCGTTCGTCCCGCCGAAGCCGAACCCGGACACGCCCGCCCGTGCGGGCCGCCCCCGGTCGGGCCACGGCGTCTCCTCGGCGACGACCGCCAGGCGCAGCTCGTCGAACGGGATGTGCGGGTTGGGCTCCTTGTAGTGCGCGCTGGGCGGGATGACCCGGTGGTGCAGCGCGAGGACCGTCTTGATGAGGCCCGCTATGCCCGCCGCGGACTCCATGTGCCCGAGATTGGACTTCGCGGAGCCGAGCAGCAGCGGCTCTCCGGGGCCGCGGCCCGCGCCGAGGACCTCGCCGACCGCCTTGGCCTCGATGGGGTCGCCCAGGAACGTCCCCGTTCCGTGGGCCTCGACGTAGTCGACCTCTCGCGTGTCGACGCCCGCGCTCGCGTAGACGTCCCGCAGCAGGGAGCGCTGCGCGTCGGAGTTGGGGGCGACGAGGCCGTTCGAGCGCCCGTCGGAGTTGACGCCGGAGCCGCGGATCACGGCGAGGATCCGGTCGCCGTCCCGCTCCGCGTCCGACAGCCGCTTCAGGACGACGGCACCGCAGCCCTCCGCGCGGACCATGCCGTCGGCGGAGGCGTCGAACGCCTTGCAGCGCCCGTCCGCCGCCGTCCCGCCGGCGAGGTCGAACGTCATCGTGACGGTCGGCGACAGCAGCAGGTTCACGCCCCCGGCCAGCGCGACGTCGGCCTCGCCGCCGCGCAGCGCCTGCGCGGCGAGATGCACCGAGACCAGCGACGACGAGCAGGCCGTGTCGACGATCATGCTGGGGCCGCGCAGGTCGAGCAGGTACGACAGCCGGCCCGCGATGATGCCGAGCGACGCGCCCGTCGCCGTGAACGGTTCGAGCGAGGCCAGGTCGGACGCGGTGAACGCGGCGTACTCCGGCGCCGACACGCCGACGAACACACCCGTGCGGCTGCCGCGCAGCGACGCCGGGCCGATGCCCGCGTGCTCGAACGCCTCCCACGCCACTTCGAGGACGAGCCGCTGCTGCGGGTCCATGACCGCGGCCTCGCGCGGGGTGATGCCGAAGAACTGCGCGTCGAACCCGGCGACGTCGCGCAGGAACCCGCCGAGCCGCGTCGTGCGGTCGAGCAGGTCGCCGACCTCGGGGGAGCCGTCGTCGAACGCGTCCCACCGGCCGTCCGGCACCTCGCGGATCGCGTCGCCGCGCCCGGTCAGGAAGCGCCAGTAGTCGTCCGGCCCGGTCAGGTCGCGGCCGCCGCCGGGGAAGCGCAGCCCGGCGCCGACGACGGCGATGGGCTCATCGCTCGCGGCCCGCCTCGCGGCCGGCTCCGGCGCCGGGGTCTGCGCGGGGGTCCCGCCGGCCAGCGCGACGGAGAGCTTGTTGATCGTCGGGTGTTCCCAGACGAGGGTGGCGGGGAGGGCTCGCCCGAGCATCTGCTCGAGCTCGCCGGCGATCGCGACCGCGTCCCTGGAGGCCAGACCGAACTCCTCCAGCGGCCGGTCGGGGTCGACTTCGGCGGCGGTGGTCCTGGAGCGGCGCGCGATCTGCTCGATCAGGTGCCGGCGGACCGAATCCTCGCTGATCCGTGTCTCGTCCTGCGCGTTCTCCCGCGCGGCTCCGGAACGATCGTTGCTCTGCATGCGGTGCGTTCCCCCCATGAAACCGGGATCGTTCGTCGAAGCGGAGGGACCACTTTGTCTCACGATGACCGACTCACGATGCGCACCCAGACCACTTTTCTCCCCCACGTCTTGTCACGGTGATGACAAGACTCGGCAGTAACCAATGTGGCCTGATGGGATAGTTGTGGTACCGCGGCCTGGAGTCAGGGCCGAGTAACGAAGCGCCAACCAATAGTAACAATAGCGACGACTGTTTTTAGGGGGAAGCGGCGGATTTCCGCGGCCGGTGCGGGAGTTCACGCCGTACGGACTGTTGACCCGCGGCCGATACCGATGGGCGCTGGCGGTGGTGGCCGTCAGCGCATTCATGATCACCATGGACAACACGGTGGTCGCGAACGCGCTGCCCACCATCATGAGCGACCTCGACATGTCCAACTCGGCCAAGGACTGGGTCGCCACCGGCTACATCCTGATGTTCTCCTGCCTGATGGTGGCGGGCGGGCGGCTCACCGACGTCTTCGGCTGCCGCGTCACCTTCGTGTCCGGGATGGTCGTCTTCACCGCCGCGTCCGCCGTCTGCGGCCTCGCCCCCGACTCGGCGACCCTCATCCTCGCCCGCGTCGCGCAGGGCGCCGGCGCCGCCCTGGCCCTCCCCGCCACCCAGGTGATGGTCACCGTCGGACGCACCGACAAGCAGCGCTCCCTCGGCACGATCGTCTGGGTCGGCGCCGGCTCCAGCGCCACCGCCCTCGGCCCCACCATCGGCGGCTTCATCGTCCAGCAGTGGAGCTGGGGCTGGATCTTCCTGATCAACATCGTCCCCGGCGTGCTGGTCATCCTGCTCGGCCTGGTCGTCCTGACCGGCAAGGGCGAGAACCGCGACGCCCGGGTCGACCTGCCCGGCGTCCTCATCTCCGCCACGATGCTGTTCGCCTTCACCTACGGGCTGGAGTCGGGCAACAAGCACGGCTGGGCCGACCCGTCCGTCCTCAGCGTGTTCGCCCTCGCGTTCATCGCCCTGGCCTGCTTCGTCCTGGTGGAGAGCTGGGCCCCCGACCCGATGATCAATCTGCGGTTCTTCCGCAACCGGGTCTTCGCGGGCGGCCTGCTCTCGCAGATGCTCTACGGCATCGGCTTCAACGGGATGATCTTCTATTCGGCGACGTTCCTGCAGCGCTTCCTCGGCTTCTCCCCGCCCCAGGCGGGCCTGGTGATGCTGCCGCCGTCCATCGCCATCATGGTCATGACGCCCGTCGCGTTCTGGCTGGCCGCCAAGCTCGGCCCCCGCCCCGCCATCGGCGGCGGCCTCGCCCTCATGGCCTTCGGCATGTTCCTGTTCTCCACCATCCAGCAGGGGGACGGCTACGCCGACCTCATGCCCGGCGTCATGATCGTCGGCGTCGGCGCCGCGATGGGCATGCCGCTCGTCATGTACGTCCTTAAGGCCGTCCCGGAGCAGCAGGCGGGCGTCGCGAGCGGCATCATCAACGTCATCCGCGAGGCGTCGGGCGCCTTCGGCATCGCCATCATCGGCCTGCTCGTCCACCACGTCCCCGCGGAGGGGGCGAGCGCCGCCGAGCTGGAGACGTTCCGCAGCGGCACCGCCTCCGGCCTCATCCTCGGCGCCGTCCTGGTCCTCGTCGGCGGTCTGATCAGCGGCCTCACCCTCCCCAGCCGCCGCGGCTGGCTGGGGCCCAAGCACGGCAAGTCCTCACCCCTCGTCGAACCCGCGCCCCGCGGCTCCGACCCGTCCCCCCGCGACCCCGTCCCCGCGCTGACCGCCCCGGTCGCCGTCGCCGCACCCCCGGGCGAGCCCCTCCCACTCCCCCTCACCTGGGAGGAAGACCCCATGCCCGAACCCACGCCGGGCCCCCACTGGTGGACCGACACCGATCCGAAGCCCCAGGACGACACCTCCACCTGGGCAGCCGAAACCCCCTGGCCTCCGCCTCCTCCCGCTGCCAACCCCTGGAAGGACTGGCCCACCGCCGAGCCGCCGCCCGGCGCTCCCGCGTCCGAACCATCGGCAGAGGCCCCCGCACGAGTTCCGCCACCGGCGACCGAGGCGTTCCCCTTGCCCGGCGAACAGGGCGCAGCCGAAGAGGGGCCCGGCGACACCTCCCCCTGGACGCCCCCAGAACCCCCACCGAGCGCCAGCGAGATCGCCGGACCACCTGCCGCGCACGAAGGGGCAACGCCGATCGAAGGCACCCTGACGGAGCTCCCGGAAGAACTCCCGGCCGAAGACGCGAAAACCCTGCCGGACGAAGGCCCGAGAGAGCCCGGTGTGCGGGCCGACCTCGACGACGACGGGGAGCGTCCGGCGCCGCCGGAGGGGTGGTACGAGCCCTATGTGCCCGAGGCGGAGCCGGTGGAGGAGCCTCGCATCGTCCCGCGCAGTGACGCCTGGTAGGAGGTGGACGTGAGCCGGATCGTGATCTTCGCGGCGGGGTCGCGGGGGGACATCCAGCCCTGCGTGGCGCTGGGGCGGGCGCTGCGGGCGCGGGGGGACGAGGTGCGGCTGGTGGCGAGTGCGCGGTACGCGCCGATGGTCGTCGCGGCGGGGCTGGAGCTCGCGCCGCTCACGGCGGATCCGACGGAGATCCTCGAATCGGACGCCGGGCAGGAGTTGCTGGCCGGGGGCCGGAATCCGGTGAAGTTCCTCGGCGGCTTCCGGCGGATCCTCGGGCCGATGGCCGAACGGTTGCTGTCGGAGTGTTCGGACGCCTGTAAAGGCGCGGATCTGATTCTGGGACCCACACTCGGATTCCTTCCCCGGCACCTGGGCGAACATCTCGGCGTTCCGTGGGCATTGGTCCATTTCCAGCCGAGCGAGCCGACTGGGGCGTTCCCGCACCCGTTCGTCCCGCAGGCGCGCATGCTCGGGCCGTGGGCGAATCGGGCGAGCTTCCGCGCGGTCGATCAGATCGCGTGGCAGCTGTCGCGCCCGTTCATCAACCCGTGGCGGGACGAGGTGCTGGGGTTGCCGCGGCTGCCGCTGCGGGGACGGCGGTCCGACGGCGGCCCGGTGCTCGCGTGCTTCAGTCCGGTGGTGGTCCCGCGCCCCCGAGACTGGGCGCCGAACGTGAACCTGACGGGCTACTGGTTCCTTGACGAGCCGGAGTGGGAGCCTCCCGCGGACCTCGCGGATTTCCTGGCGGCGGGGCCCGCCCCGGTGTACGTCGGGTTCGGGAGCATGGTGCCGAAGGACGCCGAGATGACCGGGATGGCCGTGCGGACGGCCCTGAGGCTCGCCGGAGTCCGCGGCATCGTTCAGGGCGACCCGGCGACGTCGGACGAGGACGTGCTCGCCGTCCGGGACGTGCCGCACTCGTGGCTGTTCCCGCGCATGGCGGCGGTCGTGCACCACGGGGGCGCCGGCACGACGGCGGCGGGGCTGCGGGCGGGTGTGCCCACCGTGGTGTGCCCGTTCTTCGGCGACCAGCCGTACTGGGGCGAACGCGTCGCGGCGCTGGGGGCGGGGCCCGCCCCGCTGCCGTTCCGCGCGATGACCGTCCCGCGGCTCGCCAGGAAGATCCGCCGTGCGGTCGGCGACCAGGGGATGGCCGACCGGGCGAGCGAGGCGGGGCGGCGCATCCGGGACGAGAACGGCATCGGGCGGGCCCAGGAGATCATCGACTCGCTCCTGTGACGGGCGGGTGTCAGGAGGAGTCTTCTTCCTCGCCCCAGTGCCAGCCCGAGCCGTCCGCATTGGGGACGATCACGCGCCGGCGGCGCGGCGCGGGGCGCGGCACCGGCTGCGGCGGGCCGTCCGCCCACGGCGCCCAGGGCGCGCCCTCGGGCTCGGGGGCCCGGCGGAGCCCCGCGCCGTCGGCGGCCGACTGGAAGACCAGCTTCGGCGACGCGTCCGCGTTCGGCTGCGGATCGGACTGGAACGCGGCGTTCGCGTCCACTCGCTGACGGGCGCGCGGCACGTCCGCGGGCGCCCCGTTCGAAGGGGCGTCGGGCTCGACGGTGTCCGGGCGGACGTTTCCGTTCGACGGCACGGCATTCGCGGGACGCGGGGTCGATTCCGCCCAGTCGATGGCGTAGGGGAAGGGCTGCTCGTCGGGGAGGCGGGGCGGGGCCACGGTGGCGCCGTCCGGGACGAGGACGGTGCGTTCGCGCAGGTCCATGCGAGCGTGCAGGCCCGCGAGGAAGCCCGGCAGCCACCAGTTGGCCGCGCCCATGAAGCGCATCGTGGCGGGGACGAGGAGGGAGCGGACGAGGGCGGCGTCCACGACGACGGCCACGAACATGCCGACGCCGATCAGCTTCACGACGGTGATCCCGGCCATGCTGAACGCGGCGATGACGAGGAGGAAGAGCAGCGCGGCGCTGGTGATGATGCCGCCCGTGTGCTGCATGCCGGACGCGACCGCGACGCGGTTGTCGTGCGTGAGGTCCCATTCCTCGCGGATCCGGCTCAGCAGGAAGACCTCGTAGTCCATGGACAGGCCGAACACGACCGCGAGGATGAGGATCATGCTGGTGGCCTCGACCCCGCCGGTGGGGGTGAAGTCCAGCAGCCCGGCGAGGTGCCCGTACTGGAAGCCCCAGACGATCGCGCCGAACGAGGCGCCGATCGACAGGACGTTCATGACGATGGCCTTCAGCGGCAGGACGATCGAGCCGAAGAACATGAACAGCAGGAGGAACGTGGCGACCCCGACGACGAGCGCCATCTTCGGCAGGGATCTCATCAGGCTCGACATCAGGTCCATCTGGCCGGCCGTGCTGCCCCCGACGTCGATGTGCATCGGGTAGCCGTCCTTGGTCAGGCTCATCGCGCGGATCTCGGTGACGAGGTCCTGAGCGTGCCGGTCCATCGGCTCGTACTTGTGCGTGACGGAGATGCGCACGCCCCCGTACGAGCCGGAGTAGCCCGTGAACTGGGCCTCGGTGACGCCGGGAAGGGACGCGAGCTGCTTCCGGAACTGCTCCAGGTAGGGCGGGATGGGGTCGCCCTTGCCGGACGGCGTCCAGTCGCGCGGGATGAGGTCTCCGGACACCACCACGTCGATCGGCTCAACGGTTCCGTTGGGGAAGTCCCTCTTGATGGTCTCCACCACGGCGCGGGTGGGGCTGTCCTTGGGAAGGACACGGGCGTCCACACTGCCGAACTGGACGTTGAGGAACGGCACGAACATCACGCCCAGGATGACGAGCACGACCGCGAAGTACGGGAGCGGATGCTTCATCACGCTGTGGCCGAGCCGGTACCAGAAGCCGCTCTCCGGGTCCCGCCGCGCGCGCTTGGCATTGGGGCGCCGCCACCACATCTGCCCGCCTTCGACACGCGGCCCTAGAAGAGCCAGGAGCGTCGGCAGCAGGACGGTGGCTCCGAACACCGCGACCATGACGGTGGCTATGCCGGCGAGCCCGATCGTCCGGAGGAACATCTGCGGGAAGAGCAGAAGGCCCGCGAGAGCCGCGGAGACGGTGACGCCGCTGACCATGATGGTGCGGCCCGCGGTCGCCATGGTGGCGGCCAGCGCGGCCTCACGGATGGGCTTGAGCGCCGTCCTGTGCGCCTCCTTGGCGGCCTTGCGCGCCGCCTTGTCGCGTTCTCGCTTCCAGGGCTTTCCCGGTGGCAGGCCTTCCGCGGTCATGCCGCGCTGAAGTTCCTCACGGAAACGGCTGATGATGAACAGGGAGTAGTCGATCGCCAGGCCGACGCCCATCATCGTGACGACTTCCAAAGCGAAGGACGTCACGTCCGCCGCGTACGTCACCACGTGCAGGACGGCCAGCCCGCCGACCGTCGAGAAGACGCCCACGATGATGGGCAGGACCGAGGCCGTCACGGCGCCGAACAGGATGACGAGCAGGATGAGCAGGGGCAGCGCGGTGATGGTCTCCGCGCGGACGATGTCGGCCACGACCTGCTGGCCGAACTCCTCGCCCAGCGGGACGCTGCCGCCGTACCGGACGTCGAGCCCCGGCGCGGCCAGGCTGTCCTTGACGGCGTGGTAGTTCTCGAACTTGTCCGCGCCCTCCGTGCCCTTCAGTTTCACCGCGACGAAGGTCGAGTGCCGGTCATGGGAGGCGAACGTGCGCGCAGCCTCGCCGTTGAACGACCAGTAGGAGATGATCTCGTCGACCCGGGCCTTGGGCAGCCGCGCGATGGTGGTGACGACGCTCGCCTCGAAGCGCGGGTCGTCCACCGTCATGGTGTCGCTCGAATACAGGACGAGGACGTCGGGGTTGGTGCTGCCGAAGTAGGTCGCGCCCAGCTTGGCGACGAGCGTCGAGGACGCGTCGGGGTCCTCGAAGCCGCCCTCCTTGAACTTGGCGAACACGCCGAGTCCCCAGGCGCCCGCCACCCCGGTCATGATCAGGATCAGGACGAGGCTGGTCCAGCGTCGCCGGTGGATGAGACGCCCCAGCCCCGAAAGCATGATCCTCCTGTTTCGCCGCGGCCGCCCGGAGGCTCCCTCGCCCCCGCACGGCCCGTTCCGTCGTCACCTGCGAGACGCCAGGCGCTCCGCGGTCGTCGCCAGGTCGCCGTCCAGGTAGCGCTGCCGGGTCGCGGCCCGTGCGATCTTCCCGCTGGAGGTGCGCGACACGCCACCCGGTTCGATCAACACGAACGCGTGGACGCTCATCTCGTGCTCGACGTTGACGGCCGCGCGGACCGCCGACTCCACCTCGTCCACGTCGAGCCGCCCGAGGGGGACGCGGCGGTTGCGCTCGGCGACGACCACGAGCCGCTCGGTCTCCTCCCCGGTGAGCGCGAACGCGGCCACGTGGTCGGGGCGGACCGCCGGGTGGGCCTCCTGCGCGGTGACCTCGATGTCCTGCGGGTAGTGGTTGCGGCCGTCCACGATGATGAGGTCCTTGATACGGCCGGTCACATAGAGCTCGCCCTCGTGGACGACCCCGTAGTCACCGGTCTTCATCCACGGCCCGGACGGCAGGTTCCCGGGCTCGGACAGCTCGCCGCCGAACGTCTCCTGGCTCCGCTCGGAGTTGCGCCAGTAGCCGGGCGCCGTGTTGGGGCCGTGCACCCAGATCTCGCCGACCCGCCCGTCCGGCTGCTCGACGCGGGCCTCGGGGTCGACGATCGCGACGATCTGCCCGCACGGGCGCCCGCACGACACCAGCGCGGTCGTCCCCTCCGCGCCGTCCTCGCGGAGCCGCAGGTCGCCCTGGGTGAGCGCCTCCCGGTCCACGGAGATGATCTTCGGCGGGACGTCCTCGGCGGCGGCCGTGACGAACACGGTCGCCTCGGCCAGCCCGTAGCCCGGGGCCTGCGCGCCGGGACGCAGCCCGGCCGGCGCCAGCGCGTCGGCGAACGTCGACAGCGTCGAGGTGCGGATCGGCTCCGCGCCGTTCAGGCAGGTCGTCAGCCCGGACAGGTCCAGGTCGGCGATCTGCTCCGGCGAGGCCATGGACGCGACGTACTCGTAGGCGAAGTTCGGCCCGGCGGTGTAGACGTTCTTGCCGGGGCGCTCCGCGATGAGCTGGAGCCACCGCATCGGGTTCATGATGAACGAGACGGGGTCGGTGTAGATGGCGTGGTCGCCGCGCACCAGCGGCAGCGCCATCGTCGCGATCAGCCCCATGTCGTGGAACAGCGGCAGCCAGCTCACCAGCTCGGGGTCCGGCTTCTCGGGCGCCCACCCGGCCCACAGCTGCGCGGCGTTCGCCGTCACGTTCCCGTGGGTGATCTCCACCCCGGCCGGACGGCGCGTCGATCCCGACGTGTACTGCAGGTAGGCGACGTCGTCGAACGCGACCGTCTCGTCCCGCCAGCGGTCGGCCAGGGCGAGGTCGACCTCCTCGGCGAACAGGATCTCCTTCGGCTGCGGGACGTCGTGGTCGGCGAGGAACTTCTCCACGTGCGGCAGCGCGTTCCGCGTCGTGACGATCACCGCGGGCTCGGCGTCGGTGTAGGCGCCGATCAGCCGGTCGGCGTGGCCCGGCAGGTCGGGGGAGAACAACGGGACGGCGATGACGTGCGCGTACAGGGCGCCGAGCATGGTCATCATGTAGTCGAGCGTCTGCGGCAGCAGCAGCGCGGCGCGCTCCCCGGGCCCGGTGACCTGCCGGAGCGCCACCGCTGTCGCGCGCGCCCGCCGGTCGGTCTCGGCCCAGCTCAGCGTGAGGTGCGTGCCCGACGGGTCGGCCGAGTAGTCGACGAAGGTGTAGGCCGGGGCGTCCGGCTTCTCCCTCGCCCACCGCGCGACCCGCTCGATCAGCGGGGTGCGGCCGGAGCCGCCGGGCAGGAGTTCGGGAAGCAGCGAGCCCAATGCCATTGATCATCTCCCGAGGGGACGGGCCGGACGGGGCCGTGGACGGTGCTGTGAGGGGGTCGCACTCCGCCGGCGAAGGTGCGCCGCGCCTGCCGGACGACTCTGTCTGGACGCCCCCGGGGGACCGACGATGATCACAAAGCTACCGGATGGTAGTCAGTGGGCGATATTAGCTCGCGGTCACATTCGCCGAAGCACGGTTTGTCATCCCCGTGACAAGAGGAAATCCCCTTTCACACCTGGGCTTCCGGCCGGTCACCGACCGTGCCCGGGACTACTGCCCGGCGGAGAAGATCTGCTGCATGATGCCCCGGCGGTGCCGCCCCTGGTACGTCGTCTCCGGGTTCACCTCGTCCGGGAGTTCGGCGAGGTAGCGGCTCTCCGCGTCGATGAGCTGCTCCAGCTCGCCGCGGTCGAGGAAGACGCCCTTGCATCCCGGGCATTCCTCGATCACGACCCCGTGGCGTTCGTGGGTGTCGAGCGTGGAGTCGCACTTCGGGCACTGCAGCGTCGCGTCTGACATACCGGATCCCCTGTCCGTCACGCCCGCGTTTACCGTTGCCGGTCAGCATACTGACACCGAGCCCTTTTCGGGTCGATACCAGGACACTCATCCGCCGATTCGGACGCCGGACCGGGGTGCGCAGCCGATCGATTCGCCTCGACCCCTTCGTCGGCATCAGCCCGTTCTGTCCTGCTCTGCCCGGGACTCGGCGCGGCTGAGCGCCCCCCGGCGCCGCGCCACCACGATGCAGGCCGCGCCCCACAGAAGGCCGATCTCGGCCACCAGGGCCACGGCGAGGACGACCGCCCAGTCGGTCCCGTCCCCCTCCTCCGCACTGGTCGGGGACATCAGGCTCGTATGACTCGCATCGGCCACAGGCGGCAGGTTCGGAGGCTTCACGGGCGGCAGGACGACGGGCGCCGACGGCGCCTGTCCGGGCAGGTTCGGAGCAACCGGAACCCCGGCACTCGGCTGCCCCATCCCCGGTGCCCCAGGCCCGTCCACACCAGGCCCGGCTGCCGGAGGCAGACCGCCCCCGTCCGGCTGAGCACCTGCCTGCGGCTCACCGCCCCCGCCCTGGCCCGGCTCCCCGGTCTCCCCCGGCTTGGCGCTCACACTCGGCTCAACGCCCTGCGAAGACTTCGGGCCGCGCGACGGCTCGCTGCCAACACTCGGCTCCGCACCTGCGGACGGCTTCACATCCTCGGATGGCTTCGCATCATCAGACGGCTCCGCACCTGCGGACGGCTCCGCATCGTCAGACGGCTTCGCGCTGTGAGACGGCTTCGCGCTGTGAGACGGCTTCGCGCTGTGAGGTGGCAGGACGCTAGCCGGTGGCTTCGCGCTCTGGCGCGGCTTGTCGCTCTGGGACGGCACAGCGTTGTGAGGCGTCTTCCCCTCAACCGTCGTCGGACACGGCCACCCGTTCACCGTCGTGCTGCCACCCACGCAAGGCGTGGACGGCCCGCCCGGCCCCACCGGGCGCGGGTGGGCCTTCGGGGTCGGCTTAGCACTACGCGTAGGCGCACTGCCCGGAGTCGGCTTCCGACTGGGACTCGGCTTAACACCGTGGGTCGACTCCCCACTGGACGACACACACGGCCCACCGCTCTTGCCCGAGCCACCAACAACGCAAGACGCCGACGCGCCACCCACACCGGGCTGCGAACTCTGCTTCGGCTTCGCAACGGGTACGGGCTCCCCTCCCGTTGCCGAGCTGCACGGGCGGCCGCTCTTGTCGGAGCCATCAGCAACGCAAGGCGTCGACGCGCCGTCCTCGCCAGGCTGCGGACTTTGGTTCTGCTTGGCGACAGGCATGGGCTCGCTGCCAGAGGGCGTCGTGCATGACTGGAGGGGCGTGGTGGTGTTGCTTTGCTCGCAGCGGGGCGGCTTCGTCTGGCACCAGTTGGCTGCGCGGCTCGCCCTGTCGTCGGCGCAGGGCGTGGGCTCATCACCCGTGGACGGATCCGGTGACGTGCCGTTCAGCGCGTTCCGGGCGGCTTTGGAGAAGTCGAAGACCGCGCGGGCCGAGCGGCGTGGGGCGTTGGAGGCGTCCGCTACGGCGAGGATGCTCAGCGGCTTCGCGGACGGTCCCTTCACCATCGATTCTAGGAATCGGACGGTCCCGCTGCGCAGGCGCCCACCCAAACCCACATCGCCCAGTGTGCAGCGCAGCCCCTGGCCGGAGCCAAGGGGCGAGCAATCGGGCGTGCGGCTCGTCCAGGACAACGGGCGGTCAGCCGTGAGGCGCAGGCCAACGTTGCGGGCTACGCCGCCCTCGGTGCGCACCCGAACGGTGAAGGGCAGCGTGTATTCGGATCCCTGGATCGTGACGCCGCCGGGTGTCATGGACACGCGCAGCCTCACCTTGGACGGGGCCGCCTCCGGTATCGCCTGAGCGGCGGGGCTCAACAGCGTGAGCGGTGCGGCCAGCGCGCTGCTCACCGTGATCGCGCCCCAGCGGGCTCTACGACGCTCCCCTCGCACACGCTCCCCCTAGCGGTTCCTCACGGCCACCCGGGGGGCGGTGCCGCGATGTCGGACACAAGGAGTTATTGCCAAGTCACTCGCCGAAGTAACGTGCCGCATCGCGCCAACCCACCCTCTTTCGCACAGTGAAATCGCATCTCCGTAGAATCGGGTGGTCGCTAGGAGAGGAGTCACGGGTGACGGAGGGCGTTCGGTCGCTGGCCCGCGCGTTCGAGCTGCTGGAGCATCTGGCGGACGCGGGCGGGGAGATGGCGCTGTCGGAGCTGACGGAGGCCTCAGGGCTGCCGATGCCGACGATCTACCGGCTGATGCGGACGCTGGTCAACCAGGGGTACGTCCGGCAGGAGCCGTCCAAGCGCTACGCCCTGGGCCCGCGCCTCATCCGGCTCGGCGAGGGCGCGAGCCGCCTGCTCGGCACGTGGGCGCGCCCGGTGCTGGCCCGGCTGGTCGAGGAGGTCGGGGAGACGGCCAACATGGCGGTCCTGGAAGGGGACGAGGCCGTGTACGTGGCGCAGGTGCCGTCCAAGCACTCGATGCGGATGTTCACCGAGGTGGGGCGGCGGGTCCAGCCGCACTGCACGGGCGTGGGGAAAGCGCTCCTGGCGCAACTGCCCGACCAGCGGGTCCGCGAGATCCTCGCCCGGACGGGCATGGACGCGCACACGCCCAACACCTTCACAGACGCGGAAGCCCTGCTGGCGGAACTGGACCAGATCCGCCGGCAGGGCTACGCGCTGGACGACGAGGAGCAGGAGATCGGGGTCCGCTGCGTCGCGGTGGCGCTGCAAGGCGCGCCGACGCTGACGGCGATCTCGGTGTCGGGGCCTTCCGGACGGATGACGCACGAGGCCGTTCCGAGCGTCGTGCCCATCATGCGCGACGCAGCCGACCGGTTCGCCAAGGAGCTCGGCCCGACCACTTCCTGAGGTCGTGCGCCCGTCAGTCGACGGGCTCGCCGACGATGACGGTGGGGCGTCCGCCGCGCTCCCAGGCGACGAAGTCGCCCGCGGACTTCACCAGGACGGTGGCCAGCCAGAGGGCCAGGCCGGTGTCGTCGGCGATGCCCACGACGGGGATGACATCGGGAATGGCGTCGATCGGGGAGATGATGTAGACGAGCCCCAGGGCGAGCAGTCCGAGCGTCCCGAAGGACATGCCCTTGTACTGCCCGCGCAGGACGGACTTCAGCATCCTGGGGACGGCGCGGACGCGCTCCCAGAATCCCGGTGCGTCGGGTTCGAGCGTCTCGCGGTAGATATGCCAGGCCTGCCCGGCGGCGGCCGCACTGCGCTTCCTGTCCACCAGCACTCCTTGTATCGGAACGTCTGTGAGGGCGCGCCCCCGCAACGCCCACGTACGACTAGGACGCGACGAGTGCCGGGTTTGTTCCCTTCGATCGATCATGAGGCGCGGGTCACAGCCGGACCATTCCGGCCGCCGCGGAAGGGTCGACGAGCGAATCCGGTGGTCACGCCCATCCGCGTGACCTCGGGTGAGGTGTTCATCACTCTCGTGGTCGGCGTGCGGCGGTTCGCGGCGTGTCGGCTGGCGTCCGCTGCGAGCATGGGGGATCCGGGGGGAGCGCCGCCTCCGCCCGGCACGACCGGCATGGCCCGTCGAGCATCGCAGGAGCTGACGTACCGATATGAGCGGCGACCATACGAACCGCCCCGTCCACGGCACCGCGGCAGGCGACGCCTACGTCGCGCTGCCCCCGACGGCCGTCGACGCGACCGCGTCCGGCCCGACCCGGCTCATCGTGGCCTGGCCCGGCTTCGACCCGCCCCGGACTGCGAGCGCCCTGGCGACGGCGATCCCGATGACGGGCGTGCCCGTGTGGCGCGTCTACCTCGACCTGCCCGGCCGCTCGCCCGGCGGTCTCGGCTCCGGCGCGATCCTGGAGACCGAGAGCATCGAGGCGTACGGCGCGGCCCTGGAGAACGCCGTCCGGCGGCTGCCCGACGCGCTCGCGCAGATCCGCCGCGACCTCGACGTCCCGGACGGGCCGGTCGGCCTCGCGGGCTTCAGCGCGGGCGCCGCGGCCGCCCTGCTCGCGGTCGCGCACGGTGCGGTCCCGGTGAGCACCGCCGCGCTGGTCGCCCCCGTCGTCGCCCCGGCGCGGGCCGCGCGGGCGGTGGAGAAGCGGTCCGGTTCGGAACGCGCCTGGAGCGAGCGCGCCGTCGCGCTCGCCGACCGGCTCGACCTCGGGGCGCTCGCCGCCGACATCGCCGGACGCGACGTCCCGGTCCTGCTCGTCGGCGGCGCCAAGGACCGCGTCGTCCCCGCGCGGGAGATCACGGCCCTCCGCGACGAGCTGCGCAGGCACGGCGGCCAGGCGGAGTCCACCACGTTCCGGATGGGGCACGCGCTGGCCGCCGAGCCCGGCACCGAGCCGCGCCCGCCGATCACCGAGGCCGTCCGGGTCGACGGCGTCCTCACCGACTGGTTCCGCGACCGCCTCGCCACGCTCACGCCCGCGGCGGCCGAGGCCGCACAGGCCGCGCCCGCCGGCGGACCGGCCGAGGCGAACGGCGACACGCAGCCGATGGAGCAGCGCCACGGTTCGTGGTCGTCCGGCGCCGGGAACGTTCCGGACGCCCGGACGGGCGCCGGGCTGGGACACGGGCTCTGACCGCCCGGCGGGCGCGCTGGCGCGCCCGCCGGGCGGGTGGGAAACGACGAGATCAGCCCTTGGACAGGACCTCGTACCGGACGGGTATGACACCCGATCCGGTGCCGCCGACCTTCTTCATGGCGGCCTTGGACAGGTCCAGGCAGCGTCCGCCCGCGTACGGGCCGCGGTCGTTGATGCGGACGACGACCGAACGGTCGTTGTTCTTGTTGGTCACGCGGACCTTCGACCCCATCGGCAGCGTCTTGTGCGCCGCCGTCAGCTCGGTCGGGTCGAAGCGCTCGCCGCTCGCGGTCATCTGCCCCTCCCAGTAGTAGGAGGCTTCGCAGGAACCCGACTCCACGACCTTGTCCTGCTTCTTCTTCTTGCGCTTCGCCAGGTTCGCGACCTGGGCGTCCGCCTTCGACGACTTCTTCTTGCCCTTCTTGGGAGTCTTCGAAGGCGACGGCTCAGGAGTGCGGGGCCGGCCTCGGCCGGCCCGGGTCGGCTCGCCGTGCGGACGGTCCGCCAGCGGATCGGCGGCCTGCGGCGCGGTCTGCGCCGCCTGCGCCGAGTCGGCGGGCCCTTCGCGCCCGGCCAGGGCGAACGCGCCCACGGCCAGGACGGCGACGGCGGCGCCGGAGACGATCAGGATGGTGCGTAGGCGCGCTCGAAGACGGCGCCTGACAGGGCTACCCACAGAGGAGTCCTTTGTTAGGGGACAGGACCCCGGACGCCAGGCGGATGTGACCGCCGTTCTCTCGCGGCGTGGCCAGGCGACGTCGGCCGTCCCCCGGATCCCCCGCCGCCCGCGGGCTCCTCAGCCCGCCCCGCGCCGCTCTCTCAGGCGCGCCCGCTCGATCGCGGATCGGCGTCCGGCAGGTGCGGCTGGAAAGGCATCTTCACTTATCGAAATCGCTGAAGCGCCGCACAAGTCCCTGACCGTACGTTGTGTCCTCCACAGATCAAGACGTAGAGCCGTTGTTTGTGGGATTTGTCACCTCAGCTTTTGCCCGCCGAAGCTGATCAACTTCGCCGGGTGACCGCATTTCAAGATCGTCTTTACTGCGCGTATACCGCCGATCTCGGACGGATAACAAAGGATCCGGCACAACGGAACGGGGCGGTCCGGCGGAAGATCACTTCCGTCGGACCGCCCCGCGAGCTGGGACGACAGGCCGCGCGTCAGCCGCGCCCGGGGGCGGCCGGGATGCGCGGAACCGCCGGCAGCGCCGGCACCTTCGGCACGCCGAGCGCGGACGCGTCCGGCATGGACAGCGGGCCGTCCGCCGGTCCGCCGTCCGCCATCCTGCGGGCGCCGTCACGCGCCTTCAGCACGTCGACCACGTGGCCGACGTCGCCCTCGGCCGGGGCGAGGCCGGTGCCGGCCTTGTTCACGGTGCCGTTGGCCTGCCCGACCAGGTCGCCGGACGGGGCGGGCCCGGCGTACCGGGCGGCCGACGGGAAGAGCGTCCGGCCGAGGGGCAGCCCGCCGAGCGTCCCGCCGCCGAGCAGGGATCCGACGCCCGGCAGTCCGGAGCTCGGCCCCGGGTCGGCCAGGCTGATGGGCGTCTCGGCGGCGCGGCCGTTCGGGACGGCCGACCGCGCGGCCTCGCGGCGGCCGAGCTTGCCGGCGGACAGGAGCTTGCCGGTGGGCAGGCCCTTGCCGAGCGTGCCGGCGCCGCCGAGCAGCGTCCCGGGGACGTCGCCGCCTCCGCCGGACAGGACGGGCAGCGCCGTCCCCGGCCTGCGGTCGCGCGCGTCGCGGCGGGTCGCACCGGGGCAGTCGCCCTGGGGAAGCCCGCCGACCGGGGCCTGGCCGACGGCCGGCAGCTGCGCGCCGGGCAGCGCCAGCCCGGTCTTCGACTCGACCGCTTCGGCCGGGCGCACCCGGCAGCGGGCGCGGGCGGTGCGCAGCCCCGAGCCCGCCGGAGCGGCCCGGAGGACCCCGTTCGCGGCGCCGCCGCCCAGCGCGGCGGTCCGGGCGCCCGTCCCGGCGACCGGGTCCGGGAGCGTGCGCATGACGGTATGGCCCGTGGCGGCGGTCTCGTAGAGGAGGAGCGTGGACGGACCCGCCGCCGCGCTCGGCGCCGCCTTCGCGGGCGCGGCGTCCGTCGGGGCGGCCGCCACGGCGAGCGCGGTGGCGAACGAGGCGAGGACGGAGACCCTCAGCAGGCTTCTGGCGGAGCGGTTCATTCTTTCCCCCGGGGTTTTCGGATTGGCCCTGCACATGCGGCGTGCGCCCGAGCGGCTGGTGAATCCCGGCGCACCGTCGAGCGGGGACGCTAGTACACCGCGGTGCCGCATGCGGCCGATTCGAAAATGACTTGGGGAAATCAGAAAGATCTAGATGAACTGATCATAGACGCTCGGCGAAATACCAAATGCCGACAATTTCCGATAAAACAAGGGCGGGGGCGCCCCGTGGGACGCCCCCGCCCGCGCGGGCCGGCCGGCTACTCGGCGGCGCCGAGGGAGATGGCCTCGTCGACCTCGTCCTTGCGGGCCGCGAGCTCGGTCGCGTAGCGCTCCTCGTCGACCTTCTCGGCGATCTCCTCGTCCTGCCGCATCAGGGCTTCGAGGTCGGCCTTGGCGTTGTCGAGGACGCCCATGTCCTCGTAGGCGGCCTGCACCTTGTCACCCCAAAGGCCCACGTCCCGGACGCACGGGACGATGCGGCTGAAGAGCAGCGACTGATAGAGGGTGTACATGTCGGAGTTGTCGACATACTCCATGCACCGTTCGACCGGCATGTCGAGCTGCTCGAAGACCTCGCGGCCCTTGAAGCGGTCGCGCATCAGGTAGCAGCCCTCGACGACGAACTCCTCGCGCTCGGCCCGCTCCTTGTCGGTGAGCTCGGCGTAGTAGTCCTTGAGCGCGAGCCGCCCGAACGCGACGTGCCGCGCCTCGTCCTGCATGACGTACGCGAGGAGCTGCTTGACCAGCGGGTTGGTCGACATGTCCCGGTACAGCCCGAACGCGGCGAGCGCGAGCCCCTCGATCAGGACCTGCATGCCGAGGTAGGGCAGGTCCCAGCGGCTGTCCTCCAGCGACTCGGCGAGCAGCTTCGCCAGGTCCTGGTTGACCGGGTAGTACATGCCGATCTTCTCGTGCACGAACTTCGCGTACAGCTCGACGTGCCGCGCCTCGTCCATGGTCTGGGTGGCGGCGTAGAACTTCGAGTCCAGGTCGGGGACGGTCTGGACGATCCGCGCCGAGACGTTCAGCGCGCCCTGCTCGCCGTGCAGGAACTGGCTGAAGAGCCACGAGCCCTGGTGGCGGCCGAACTCGTCCTTCTCCTTCTGCGACATCTTGTCCCAGATGTCGGACCCGAACAGCGGGTTGAAGTTCTCCGGCAGCCCGGCGATGTTGATCGGATCGACCTCAAGGTCCCAGTCGATGCGCTTCTGCGCGTCCCACTGCTTGTCCTTGCCCTTCTGGTACAGGTTCAGCAGCCGGTCGCGGCCCTCGTCGTACTCCCAGGTGAAGCGGGTGTCGCCCGCCATCGGTACGTTCCACGTGTCGGTCGGGACCGGCGTGGCGTAGAGGTCGTGAGAACTCACGGGGGGATCCTCCTCCAGGGGTGACGCCGCACGATCGCGACGCGGGTGTGCACCGCCCATGGCTTTACATACCTTCGTAACATGTAAAGCCCGGTTAAACCAGGGAGTCGCCGGAACCCGTGACGCGGGAGCCACCGAACACGGCCGTCGCCGAACGCGGGCGTCGCCGGGCACGGACCCCCCGAACGCGGTCGCCCGCGCCCCCGGGCGGGGGTGCGGGCGAGCGGGCGGCAGGGCCCGGGGTCAGCGGGACTGGAGGGCGTCCAGGCCGACGGCCTGGGCGATGACGAGCCGGCGGTCCAGGCGCGGATCGCTGATCTCGACGATGTAGCGGTCGCGGAAGCCGAACTTCTTCTCCACGCTGAAGACGACCTGGTCACCGGCGTAGAAGTCGAAGTGGTACGGCCACGCGAACGGCAGGTTCTCGACGTAGGGGATGAACTGCCAGACGCGCCGCAGCACGGCGACGAACTTGTTGCGCTCGCTGCCGGTCGTCACGCCGAGGCCCGGCTGCTCCAGGTGCCAGGTGGAGGCGAGCAGCGACTTCTTGAAGTCCTTGCGGAACACCCCGATGGGCTGCCCGTGGGCGTCGGTGATGTCGTACGCCGAGGCGAGGTCGATGCGCTTGCGCGCCTTGAACCCGAGGATCGGGCGCGTCTTGGAGTCGTCCGAGTACAGGGTGACCTGCTCCTTGAACGCCAGCCGCTTCTGCTGCGCGAAGGCGAGCAGCTCGCCCTCGCCGCCGTCGGGCCCCTCCGCGTGCACCTCGTACTGGTTCACCATCAGGCGCACCCGCTGCCGGATCAGCAGCCGGCGCTGTGCCTGGAGTCTTTCCTCGTCCAGCGAACTCACCCGTTCCGTGTCGGTTTGCGGAGGGGAGTCTGCCATAGCAGGTCCCCTTCATCCGACGTTTTCCGGATGCGTCCGATGTCCGGGTCAGGACTCCTGGATGTGCGCGGCCAGGTACCCGTGGATCAGCCGCTCGGCCTCGGCGACGATCAGCGGATCGCCGTCCGGGCTGCGGCGGAACGCCATCTTCAGCACGGCGTCGCCGGCCTCGACCGCGATGGCGAGCGCGGTGGCGAGGCCGGGGGTGTCCTGGACGCCGAAGGTGTCCACGATCATCCTGCGGAGCCGGTCGGCGACCACCGCGTTGTTGTCGGCGTCGGAGTCGAGGAGGTTGACGTCGGCGACGTCGCCGAAGCGCAGCACCCGGAAGCCGGGCACGGTCCGGTGCATCTCCACGAAGATCTCGATGATCGCGCCGACGGTGTCGGACCAGTCGCCGAACCGGCCACCGGAGAGCCGCGCCGAGATCCGCTCGCCGAACTCCTCCAGGTTGCGCAGCGCGAGCGCCTGCGCGACCGCCCGCTTGTCGGGGAAGAACTGGTACACCGAGCCGATCGCCACCTCGGCGCGCTGGGCGATGCGCGTCGTGGTGAGGCCGTCGTAGCCGTCCTCGTCCAGGATCTCGGCGCAGGCGTCCAGCATCCGCTGGACGCGTTCGGCGCTGCGGCGCTGGGCGGGACGGCGGCGGAGCGGGGTTCGGATCTCGGTCACCTTGCCATTGTCCCTCGGACGCGCGGGTCCCGAGCATGCACAGCGTGCCACACCTCCGGGTCGCGGGAGTCTTCCGCCCGCACCACCCCGCCACTAATATCCGAAGGCTATTCGCATTTTCGGTCGGACCATGGGGGAAGGAAGCGCGGATGGGTCTTCCGGAGAACTTCCGCTGGGGCGTCGCCACCGCCGCCTACCAGATCGAGGGCGCGGTCGCGGAGGACGGGCGGGGACCGTCGACCTGGGACACGTTCTCCCACACGCCCGGGCGGACCCGCGACGGCCACACCGGCGACGTCGCCTGCGACCACTACCACCGCTGGCCCGAGGACGTCGCGCTGATGGCGGGCCTCGGCGTCGACGCGTACCGGTTCTCGATCGCGTGGCCGCGCGTGCAGCCCTCCGGGAGCGGAGCCGTCAACGCCAAGGGGCTCGACTTCTACGACCGGCTGGTGGACGGCCTGCTCGCCGCCGGCGTCGCACCCGCCGCCACCCTCTACCACTGGGACCTCCCGCAGCCGCTCGAAGACGCCGGCGGCTGGATGGAGCGGGACACCGCCTACCGGTTCGCCGAATTCTCCTACCTGGCGGCCGAGCGCCTCTCCGACCGCGTCGACATGTGGATAACCCTGAACGAGCCCGTGGTCGTCACCGCGTACGGCTACGCGTTCGGCGTCTACGCCCCGGGCAGGACGCTCCTGCTCGACGCGCTGCCCACCGCCCACCACCAGCTCCTCGGCCACGGCCTCGCCGTCAACGCCCTGCGCAGCCGGGGCGCGCGCACGGTCGGGCTGACCAACCACTACTCCCCGGCCTGGGCCGCCTCCCCCGCCGACCGGCCCGCCGCCGACGCCTTCGACGCGTTCATGAACCGGCTGTTCACCGACCCCGTCCTGCTCGGCCGCTACCCCGACCTGATGGGGGACGCGCCGTTCATCCGCTCCGAGGACATGTCGGTCATCGCCTCGCCCATCGACTTCCTGGGGGTGAACTACTACCACCCCACACGGATCGCGACCCCGGCCGAGGGCCCGCTGCCGTTCGACATCGTCGACATCACCGGGTTCCCGACGACGGGGATGGGCTGGCCGATCGTCCCGGACGCCTTCCTGGACCTGCTGCGCACCCTCGACTCGCGGTACGACCTGCCGCCGGTCTACATCACCGAGAACGGCTGCTCGTTCGCCGACGAGCCCGGTCCCGACGGCGCCGTGGACGACCCGTCCCGCATCGCTTTCCTGGACGCCCACATCGCCGCCGTGCGGACCGCCGTCGACGAGGGCGTCGACATCCGCGGCTACTTCACCTGGTCGCTCCTGGACAACTTCGAATGGGCGGAGGGCTACCACCCCCGCTTCGGGCTCGTCCACGTCGACTACGAGACGCAGAAGCGCACGCCGAAGACGTCCTACGGCTGGTACCGGGACCTCATCGCCTCGTCCAGGCGTCGCTGACGGACGCGGCGGGCGGCCGCTCCTACCCTTGTCGCATGCCCGTCGAAGTGCAGGAACTCGGAAGAGCGCTCAGGCAGGCCCACCACCGGCAGCACCGTGCGCTCGACAACCGCCTCGCCGCCGCCGGCACGACGCCCGCGCAGTGGGACGCCCTGCGCGCGATCGGCCGCGCACCCGGGGCGTCCGCCCGCGCCCTGGCGGCGGAGACGTTCCAGAGCGAGCAGGCGTTCGGGACGCTCGCCGGGCGCCTGGCCGCCCAGGGGCTGATCGACCGGCGGCCGGGCCGGCACCGCAGCGTCGAGCACCACCTCACGCCCGCCGGCGAGAAGCTCCTCGGCGCCGGCCGGCAGATCGTCGACGAGGTCTTCGCCGAGCTCTTCGCGCCCCTGCCCGAGGACGACCGCGCGACCCTCCTCGCCCTGCTGCTGCGTCTCTCCTCGTGATCAGCCGTGCGGCATGCTGACGCGCATGGAGACTCCTGAGACGCTCGCGGAGGTGCGTGCGCGGATCGACGCCCTCGACGGGCGGCTGGTCCGGCTGCTGGCCGAACGCGAGGGGCTGGTCCGCGCGGCCGCCGCCTTCAAACGCGACGAGGGGGCCGTCCGCGCCCCCGACCGGGTCGAGCGGGTCGTCGCGCTGGCGCGTGAGAGGGCCGCGGACGCCGGGCTCTCGCCCGAGGTCGCCGAGACGGTGTGGCGGGCGATGATCGGCGCCTTCATCGATCTGGAACTGGACGAGCACGCGACGCGCCGCGGATGACCCCATCGGAGTGCCGCCCAGCGCCCCGAGCCAGGTGACAAAGCCGCCCGGCTTCGGACGGTCGATGAGTGCGACGGCGCCCGGAAGGGCGGCCGGAGCCTAGGGAAGCAAACGAAAGGAACAAACCAATGGAAATCAAGATTGCGGATCCTCACGATGTGGAGGGCATCCGCCGGATCGTGAGCGACGTGGTGGCGGACCGCAACCCGTACTGGGTGCGGCTGGCCCCCGCACTGGAGCGCTCCTTCCAGGATGTTCGGACCGTCCACCTGGTCGCGGCCGAGGGCGAGGAGGTTCTCGCCTTCATGCGCGGGCGGTGGATCAGTCAGTCGTGGTCGGAGCGGCACGTGGGCCCCGACGAGGACTTCCACGTGGACATGTTCGCCGTGGTCTCCGGCCACAGCGGGAAGGACCTCGTGCGGCTCTTCGTGGAGTCGGCGGGCGAGTTCTTCACGGGGCCGGTCACGATCGGCTTCAACCTTCCCGAGGGCAGTCCGCTGCTCGACGTGCTGGTGACGCTGGGGTGTGAGATCACCCCCACCGACACGTTCTACGAGACCGGTGCACGGCGCCTTCAGGGCCGCTGGCACCTGCAGTAGCTAGTTCGTAAGGGGGTGGTGGGGGCGGGGGGGCGGGCCCCCCCCCCCCCCCCCCGGGGGGGGGGGGGGGGGGGGGGGGGGGGGCGGGGCCCGGGCCAGCGGGGGGGGA